>JAAKFC010000027.1 GCA_011065225.1 Chlamydiota bacterium | reverse complement strand
CTTTGCCGCTTTGCACTACATATGGGTGCCAAACATTCCCTTTCTCACCCTCGTTTTTGTTGCGGGAATCATTTATGGCAGCATTTTTCAATTTACTCGGGCGCTTGAGGCCAGCATTCTTTGCCACTGGCTCTTCAATATCACACACTTTTTGCTGTTCACTTATCCTTGCTGTTTAAAAACCCCAGCCGTATGAGAAGGTGACAAAAGGCATTTTAAAATTCACTTCCTTCATAATAAAGGAAGGATAGGCAATATCAGCTTGAAAGAACGATTTGCCACTTGCCCTAGAAAATTCTCTTCCAATCACAATATTTCCAGCACCCGTATACTTTGTTTTTTCATGAATGTCTTTGGTGAAAAACCAAGGACCTCCGCATGCACCAAGGCCCATGTAAAATTGATCTTTGTTTGATGGAGCTGGGTACCAAAGCACGTTGGCAAATCCCTTCAAATGCGTAAGAATGCCAGCTGTCGCAACACTTGTCCCAAAATCAAACCCAAAATGCTCTTTTTGCGTTCGAAAACCCAATGTTGCATTGGGTAAAGGAAGAATCAAAGGGCCAATCCCCACCCCAAAATATCCATAAGAATCTTTTTCGATATAGATTTCTGGTGTTGGTTTGAATTGCTGGGCATCAAAATCAAGTGTTTCTGCAAATCCTGCAGTCGTAAGAACAGAAGCTAGTATTAGAGTTTTTATTTTCATTTTTTACCTCCCCAATTAAGGTTTATGAGAGGCATTGTATCCTATAAACGAATTTATGTCATCTTCATCATAAATCTCCCCTACTACTTCTTCGAGGATATCTTCGATCGTGACAATTCCGATGGGCTTTGTAGCGCTTAGGACAAGACTCAAATGCGAGCGCTGCGATTGCATGAGGCGCAATCCATGAAGAAGCGTATCTTGATCGTTGAGTTTGATGATCGGGCGCTCTAAAACTTGCCAGTTGGGATCATTTTTTTCATAAAAAGCCGTAAATTCTTTGGAGAGGAGCAGCCCAGCTGGGTCCCCATTCTTGACTATCGGAATGCGCGTATGACCCGTACGCAAAATAAATTTTTTCACTTCCTCTATAGAGGTTTCGGTAGAAATTTTATCTACCTCGCTCCATGGGATCATAGCATCGCGGATTTTCCTCTTCTCGATCTTTGCTAAATTGAGCATATAAGGACGGATGAGCTTTGAAACAGCAATGATTTCATCCCCATTGGGTTCTTCGTGCTTTACCCAAGAGAAAAAAAGTTTCACACTTAACTTGGTTGATTTTTCGAGGATAAAGACAATGGGTGCGAGAATTTTTTCGAGAAAAATCAGCCACCGATCGACATGAAAGATGATCCATTTGGGATTGCGCAGGGCGAGGCTTTTGGGAAGGAGCTCACTCAAAACAACATTGATGTAGGTATAGGGAACCACAAAGAGCAAAATCGCAAGCACTTCGCTCAGCCGCTTTCCAAGACCAACACTCTGTGTCAACCAATTGTGCAGCCACCCGCCGATTTGCACACCTCCAACTGCAGCTGCAACCACACCAATAAAAGTAATGCCCAGTTGCAATATGGAAAGAGTCCGCTCGGGATTTTCTCGAAGAGTGAGGACTCTTTTTGCTGACTCGTGTCCTTCTGCTGCGAGTTTTTTAAGGCGTGGTTTGCCAATAGCGATGAAGGCAAATTCGGTTGCCGCAATCAGCGCATTGATCCCCAAACAAATGATGATGACAATAATCTGCCACATGAGCTTATTCGTAGCATTTTTTCGTATTAATTCCTATAATTCCCCTATGCGCTTTCTCATTCTCTTCCTCTGTATGAGCCTATCCGCAATGTGGGGCGAAAAATCTGAGGTTTCTTTCGAGCGCTCTTCGCACTTTTCTCCTTGGAAATATTCAAGAATATTCCCTCGTCGAAAATCGCAAAAATCATCTCAAAATCTCCTCCCAACTTTTTCTCCCGACATTGCGGATAGGTTCATAGGAAAATTGGTCTTTGGCTTTGATGGGTGGATCCATTTGGAACTAGGGGCTGGTAATTATGGGGAATTTGGCGGACAAAGCAGAAAAAAGGGCCATTGCAATCCTGAAGTGCAATATGCTGTTCTCTTCTGGACCCTTGATGAACTTGTCAACCGCTTCGGAGAGGTGGGGGTCATACTCATCAATGATAGGAAAGCCGCCGATACAGAATATGCTGCAGAAAAATTGCGTGAATATGCATTGCAAAAAGGATATTCTCACATTTCTGTGATCACAGCTCCAGGAGATTACACTTCGACCAATTTTTCCTCCCAACTTGCCAAATATGAGCGAGAATATTACGACAGCATCCATCTAAAAAATCCGGAAGGACACCTCTATGGGAGTCGCCGACAAAAAGAAGCTTTTGAAAAACACCGCCAAAGCACAAGAGCAATGCTGCAGCGTCTCGCAGACTTTTGCTATGAAGGCCTTTATCTCTTTATCCTGGATATACCGGAATTTCTTCCAGAAGAGGAAAAGATGGAATTTATGGATCAGGGGATTTTCTATGAGACCACTCAAGAGTGGGCAGCCGTGGATTACTACTTCCCCAATGGTAACATCATCGAAGGGGGAAGGGTCTTTTTTATTCTTCGTAGCGACCCTTACCAGCAAGGGACATGCCTGTCTCTTCCATTACCTTTCGAACCGCTTCATCAGGAGTGAAGCACTGGTCCATACCACGCCCTCTAGTATATTTGATGGCCATTTGCCGCTGCTCATAATTGAACCTTCCACAGAAAATTTTCCTCTTCTGAATGGAGAGTTGGCTTGCAAATTCCTTTTCTTTTGTAGGTAAATTGGACCCATCACGTTTGTGTTTAGGGGCTGCAAAGGCCGCTGTAGTGATGAGAAGAAAAACAATCAATATTCTCATGAACCTATCTCGATATTTAAAAATTTTGATTTTTGAAGGATTTTTTTCGCAGATTTTAGGACCACTTCGAAGGACATACTGGAATCAGTAGGCCAAGAAGTGGTCCTAAAAGCTGTGAGAAAAGACTCGAAAAGCATATTTGCTAAATACCGGGATAGGTTCATACCTTTTCCTTATCAATAAATCCTATATATACACAAGGCTCTCTTTACAATTAAGCTTTCGATTCCTAGTATGCGAAGAAAACAAGGTGTTGTCTTATGCCAGATAGGCCCGTTGAATGCGGCCAATGCAAGAAACCCGCAAAAGTGCTCTATAAAGAAATCGTCGGAGATACCATTACCGTCACTGAAATGTGTGCAGATTGTCCCATCCTCTTGCAGAAATTGCATGGCACTGCGCCAGAAATTCCTGCCCCAGGAAAAGAACCAACCGGTGCGGGCCTCTATTGTGGGAATTGCCACACTCCACTGGAAGCCATCAAAATGGGCAATCCTTTTGGTTGCAGCCAATGCTACATGGTTTTTGGCGATGCGCTTGTCCAAGAACTCTTGGCCGAAAACAAAATTCCCAAAGCAATGGAAAACGCCAAGCGTAACCAACCCCTCCACATTGGGAAAACACCGGATAAGCCTGCTCATATCCCCTCTTCCAATCGCCTACCCGCACTGAATGAAGCCCTCAACGAAGCCCTGCAAAAAGAAAATTACGAAGAAGCAGCCTGGCTGCGCGACCAAATCAAAGAACTAACGGAAAAGCCCGATGAGCAGCAGCCCTGAGTTGCCAAGCAGCCTTGTGCAAACTATCCCTTGGAACGAAAAAGAAGGGGCCATTTGGTTTGGTTCTTCCCTTATTTTGCGTCGGAATCTCGCTCACCACAACTTTCCCAGTAAGCTATCTCCTCCTGAGAGAGAACAAGTTCAGCAAGACTTGCAAAACGGGCTAAAAGGAATGGAAAACCTCCATTTTTACCATCAAAAAGAACTTTCCTCAGCAGATCGCGAACTCGTCTATGAGCATTTTCTCTTTCTCAGAGGATTCGAAGAACCGCCCGACGGATCAGGGCTGGCAATTGACGATAAAGGAGAATTTTTAGCCCTTTTCAATACGGGAAATCATCTCGAAATGCGTGCGCTTAATTTGACGAGCAATTGGGAAACGACATGGAACACCCTTGCCAGTATCGAAGATCAAATAGACAAGGCGCAAGGTTTTGCCTTTTCCCCAAAATTTGGCTATCTCACATCCGACCCTGCTCAATGTGGGACTGGGCTGACGATCTATGCCTATCTTCACCTGCCTGCTCTCATCCACAGTCAACAACTCGAAAGCGCACTGGCAGGTAATGATGAAGTCCTCTTCATGGGTCTCTCCGGAGATTTGATGGAACTTACCGGGGACATCATCGTCGCCCAAAATAATTTTAGCATCGGGATGAGTGAAGAAGCGATCCTTCATACCCTCCAGGGTATAGTCATCAAGTTAATCGGTGCAGAGAAAACCATGCGCAGCCATTTGAAAGAACAGCCACGCAGCGAAATCAAAGATCTCATCAGCAAAGCTTTTGGCTTGCTCGTCCATTCTTATCAGCTGGAGACAAAAGAAACACTTGATCTATTGAGTCTGATGAAATTGGGGCTTGCACTTGGCGAAATTGGCAATGTCTCAGACCGGAAACTCAGCGAACTCTTTTTCAAATGCCGGCGCGGTCATCTAATGCACCTCTTTCCTGAACTCAAAGAGCCCGAAGAAATTGCCAAAAAACGAGCCGCTTACTTGCAGCAGCAACTTTCAGGGATCCGGCTAACTTCCGAAACCTGATTTCTTTCCCTCTTCGATATCCACAGTCAAGACTCCCCCCTTTTGCTTAGAGGGAATGTTTACCTTTACTTGATCATACCCTTTGCTTTTATAGAAACGCTCGATCCGCTCTTGAATTTCTGTTAAGTCTGTTTCAGAAATGGGACGGTTGAGATAAGGACTCGTCAGCTGCTGCAGCTGCTTAGTGGAGATCGCTTTATTCCCAATGAATTGGATCTTATTTACAACAATGGTCCTACCACCTTTCAAAGACAATTCTTTATTCTTTTGTGGCATTTTGGGGCCTTCAGCCACCTCATCAAAGGGGGCGGAGTGGATGATAATGACAGCAAGTATCCCCAGCATATTGACCTCTATCCCTTCTTTCTACATACTCACCTCTATGAAAGGGGTCAAGGGAATCCTTCTAATGGCCGGACAGGGAGAGCGCTTTGGCGAGCCTCTTCCGAAGCAGTTTCATCTCCTTCAGGGGAAAAAAGTCTACCTCTGGGCCCTCGAGCAGTTCATTACCTCAGAACTCTTCGAAGAGATCATTCTTGTTACAAGTGCGGATCAAATAGAAGAAGTGCAAAATGAGGTCGGTCCAGGGTTTCAAGTCATTTCTGGGGGCAAGACACGCCAAGAGTCTTCTTATCGAGGGCTCATCGCCTGTGGTCCCACTACAGAAATCATCGTCATACATGATGGAGTCCGCCCTTTTGTGTCCAAAAGGATTTTAGAAGAAAACATCAAAGGTGCAAGAGCCTATGGAGCCGTCGACACCTGCATCCCATCAGCCGATACACTTGTCTATGCCCCAGACAAGAAAAAAATTGTTTCGATTCCTACCCGTTCCGAATACTTGCGTGGGCAAACCCCTCAGAGCTTTTCCTACCCCCTCATTCTAGAATCTCATGAAAATACGAAAACCACCCAAGCCACAGATGACTGTCAACTCGTCCTTGAAATGGGAAAAGAAATCTATATAGTGAAAGGAGAAGAGAAGAATCTGAAAATCACAACCCCCTTCGATCTACTCCTCGCAGAAACACTGTTTCAGCCTTCTCACAACTTCAAGGAGAATATACATGAACGCTAAGAGAATCAGCGGAATCATCTGTATTTTGATAGGGATTGTTCTTTTGTGTTTGGGCTTCTATGGAAAACATCGCATGGAAGAAGCAAGAGAACAAATCGCATCTGCTCGTGCGCCATCGAGCATCATTCCAAAAAATCCCATCACAGATCCCATCCAAAAAGACATTGCAGAAGGGATAAAAGAAAAATATTACAGACAGGTGGATCAATATGAGCTTCCAGTCATGCTCCTATTCATTGGAGGAGGGGTCTTTATTGTGATTGGAATCTTTCTATTATCATTTGGAAGGCCTAAGAAGAATTAAGGAAACACTGAATAACTGCTTTGCCAGAAATTCGAGAAAAAAGTGTTGAAAAAGTTAATTTGGAGATCGTAATTAACTCAGAAGAGTTAATGGAGATTGAAAATTAGCTTTTTCAGATGCTTTTGGCCGAAGAGCTGGCGAATGAGTTGTTCAGTGTTTCCTTAAAAGAACGCTATATAGACTGCCAAAATGCACAATGCAATGCCCATTACTTTCGTTATTATGAGTTGAAAACGTGCAAAGTGCTTTTGAAGTAGGCGGTGTGTGATCAAATAGGAAAGCAATATAAACCACAGTAAACCTATACAAGAAATCATACTTCCTATTGCAACTTTTCCAAAGAAACTCATCGAAGGATCTATAAATTGAGTAAATAAACTCAAAATAAAGAGCGTAGCTTTGGGATTTAGTAAATTACATAGAAATCCAGAAAGAAACGCATTCTTCTTTTTTTCATTATTTTTCTCTAGGAGACTTTCAGTCGAAATCTTTTCCTTAAGAAGCATCATCCCCAAATAGAACAAATATGCTGCACCAAGATACTGCAAAATATGGAACACTACAGGTGACTGCTGTATGACAATGGCGAGCCCAAAAAGGCAATAAGAAATATGAATTAAAAGAGCAGATGAAACGCCTAAGGCTGTTAAAAAGCCTGCTTTAAAAGTTCCTGATAGGCAATTTTTTGTAACTACCGCAAAATCAGGCCCTGGGCTCATCGCCGCCAAAAGACTAATGAATGCGATTGAAGAAAGGCTTGAAATATCCATAGAGAATTATTTTACAAGAAAGATTCATTTTCTTCATCTGCAGATGATTAAAGAATTTATTTTATACTTTACTGTTCTCCCCATAGAGCGGATCGAACCTCCAAAAATTATGCACTGAAACATTATGTTTTTAAGAGACCTTCTCTGAATTAAATTTTAGCAGGCCTGAAGAAAGATTTGGAGAGATTTTTTATTTTTTTAGCAAAGACAATGTTGAATTAACATGGCTGAGCAAAAAAAATGAAACAAGGTCCCAAAGATTTCCAGGAGTGCAAAATTTAATTCAGAGAAGGTCTCTAAGCATAAATAATTTGAAGAAAATCCCAGGGAAGATCCCTATCCAAAGGCAGCTTTGGCTTAGAGAGCAAGGGAATTTTTGAATCTATCAAAAACAGTCATTCTTCTACCAAAACCAAGGATTTATGAGTAATTCCCCTTTTCTTTTTTATTGCTTACATACATTTAAGATTTTTGTTAAAATATACAACAATTAATCAAGTATTATTATATTATGAGGTAAAATAATGAGTTATTTTTTTAATACAGAAGACATGGCACGAAAATTCGTGACTGGGGCCTTCGATGAACTAGAACAGCGGATAGCTGGATATCAATCACTTTTTTCTGATACAGAATCAATCACAGAGAAAGCTTCGGGGATCGCACAAGAATTTGTAAAAAAATTGGATTTCAAGGGCTTATCCAAAGAGTTTTCCAGCAAAGTTGGGACTTTTACTGAAACTTTTTTTGAAAACCTGAATACAGAAAAGACTTCTTCCCTAGCAGCCGGAAATATTAACAAAGCTATAGAGAATTTTTTAAATAAACTGGATACAGGAAAGTTTGCTGCCGAAGCGGCCAAAAATATCAACAGAGCTTCATCAAGTTTTGCTGAAAATTTAGAAATCGAAAACGCAGCTCACAAACTTGGGGAAAAATATGCGGAGTCCTTTGATGCATTTAGCGAGCCTGTTACAAATTCATTGGGACGTGCTGTGGGGAACCTCACATCGAGCATTACATGGAATACACTTCCTTATATCGCCTTAGCTAGCGCTGTGACCATTGGTACTCCTCTTCTAGTCAGTTATATCTATTATAGCTATAAACATGCAATTGGAAGACCTAAGCTTGCTACAGAGATAAAGAATGTAACCATTCTAACGCCTCTTTATGACCGACTAGGGAGCATTAAAGATCGGATTTTTAAAGCGCAGAAGCCCGTGGATGCGATTTTCAATCAAGAAATTAGCAGCAGAATGGATGATTTTGCATCTGCACTGATAAATGCGAGTAAGAATAAGGGATTCCTGCCCAACCTGATTCTTCATGGCCCTGGTGGAACAGGAAAAACGATGATTGCAAAGCAAATCGTAAAAAAATCGGGTATGAGCTACGTGGCAATGTCTGGAGGAGATCTTGCTCAGTATATCAAGCGCGGAGAGCATGTAAGCGAACTCAATAAGCTCATGGAATCGGCAAAGAAGCAAAAAACCATCCTCTTCATCGATGAGGCGGAAAGTTTGACAGAGGACCGCGATTTGATGAATACCCCAGAGCGTCTTGAGCTCATCAATGCCTTTTTGAATCATACAGGTGAAGAAAGCAAGAACCTCTCCATTATCCTTGCAACCAATAGAATTGCGCGCATCGATGAAGCGGTGATGAGCCGAATGGATTATAAAATTGAAGTAACTCTACCTGGATATCCAGAAAGGGCAGAAATTCTCAGTGCCTATATTGCAAAGAGATTTTCAAAAGAAGAAATTGAGACACACTTTACTGAAAAGACAATCAACCGAATTGCCTACGATACAGAAGGTTTTACAGGAAGAGCTCTTTCAAAGATGATCAAGGCAATCTCCAATAAGATAGCATCTACTGAAAAGAATGAGCTCACAACTGCATTGATTGATGAGACAGTCCGTGAATTCATTGCGCAGGAAAAACGCTATGGGAAGGCAAAGGGTCACAAAAGTTTGATTGCCCATATATTTTTCTCATTTTTTTCGAGATAATTATACACATCTGAATTGAAGAATTGGAATTTTGCCAAAATCGGAACCCTGAATTTTTAAGAGGGTATGTGAATTGCTTTCGCTGCCAAAAGCCAAGATTTTTTCCTAGAAGAACGTTCTGGAGGACGGAGCAAACTCAAGTTGAGTTTGTGGAGATCGAAGAATTCACGATGTGTATATCAGAAATAACTTTCACATTTGTGAGAGGGATAGTGCAGTAATCAGCTTCCTCATTCCTCTAGGAGATACTGAATAACTGCTTTGCCAGAAATTCGAGACGAAAGTGCTGAAAAAACTAATTTGGAGATCGTAATTAACTCCGAAGAGTTAATGGAGATTGAAAATTAGCTTTTTCAGATACCTTTCGGCCGAAGAACTGGTGAATGAGTAATTCAGTGTCTCCTCTAGGATTAGGTTCCCGCAAAATCCTTCAAAATTTTTAGGATCCAATCAGCAAAAGAATTCCAATAGACCGAGGGATCAGATTCTAAAGAAGGGGGCGCGACCACGCTTAACCTATGCAATTGATTTTCAACTTTCAATAATGCCTTTTTTATTTCAACCAACTTTGTCACCTCCGATTTTTTTTCCACCTGCTGAATGCATGAACGCAGTGGAAGGAGGATTTCGATAAATTGTCTCCATGGCGGGGTAATTTTCGGCAATTGACCAACTGTTTTTGTCATCAGATCCCGTTTTATGAAACGGTAATACCGTTTGTTTTGGACTGTATACGAATCGAAAAAACCAGACCGAACAAAATCTTCAAGCAGAGCAGCGAGACTTCTTTTGCTGTATCCTATTTCGGCAGTATCAGCCGCTGTGAATTCCCCTCTTCTTTGTGTTAGAAAAAATGTCATGAGATCTGAGCGAGCTCCAACGCCAAATAAAGCTCGAAGTCGCAGGGAGAGAAGAGAAGGCAATTCACATTGAGGAGGCCGAGATTTTTCACTTGGCGTAAATTTAAAAGGAGCTGCTTTTACAAAAACTGGCCACTTAGATCGGGAAACTGCATTCAGAGTTACAGCAAATAGGGAAAATGGTTGATGAATCGAAGATCCCAAGCTCTTGATAAGCGTTTGAAGCCTACTTATTGAAACAAAATGATGATGTCGCACACACCAATCTAGCGCTTCATCTCGAAGCCGAGGATCTTTATCGCTAAGGATAACCGTGAGCAAAATGAGCTCTTCAAGAAAAATTAAAGAAGTTTGATGGCGTCTTTTTACTCCAGCTACTCCAAGTTCTGTCCATAGACTCCATGCAAGATCAAGTAAGTATTGGTCAATTTTTTCACTAAGACTTTGCAATTGTTTGCTCCATTACAATTAAAACTTCATCTAATAAGTTGGCAAATTCTTCAGAAACATCTTGTGTCACACACCACAGTTTTGCTTCTTGAAGCTCCTTTTCTGAAGGGTCCAACAGTTTTAGATCAGCAAAATGTTTGCTTTCTGGTCCTTGATCGACAGCGGCATAAAGCTTGAAGCAGATTTGGTCAAATCGTCCCGCAAAATAAACGGTGAGTCCTCCGAAACTTCTCATTTGCATACGACTTTTGAAACCATGAGGCAGTCCCATCTCAAATAAAGATGCGGGTCCAGCATTTATCCATTCCTCTCCTAATTCCATTGCCAACCCTACATCCCTAATTGCTTGAGACAAGAACGTAGGCAATGGTTTTGCTGAGATAAATTCACCCGATTCGATAAGAGCCACCAAATCCAAATCTCTCGTTGGGCGAGCTATTTGCCCTAAAAGAAGTAGACCTCCCCCTCCAACTGCCACAACCTCGCAATATTGTTCTCGATCTTTTAGCAATTGCCCAAGCATGTCCAATGCTTGCTCTAAAACATTAAGATCCAATTTCTTCATGCAACCCCACCCGATTATTTCGATAACTTAAACCACTCGAATCAAGAGGTTAGACCTCTTGATTCGAGTGCTTTAACCTCATCGTATCCTGAAATGTGAGATAAATGCAATCAAAAATGAAGCCGTTTGCATATTTACTTTCTGGAGGCTCTAAATCAGGGTGTAGGATTTTTTATTCCCTAGAGAGTTATGCAACACATCTGTAGAAAGGCAGTGATCTCCGATGAAGGGAAAAACCAATTCTTCATTCATGATGTGTATATATGCAATACACGTCAGTAAACCTATAAAAATTATTTTAGGACGCGAATAATTTCCTTCGCATCTACTACTCTGACACCTTTGGGCTCCTTAAGCTGCTTGGGTTTTTCAGAAATAAACAAAACATGCAATAATCGAATATTTGAATGGCGTTTAATAGGTGGGACCCCTTTCCTTTTCAATTGCTCGATCGCTTTATAAACAAAAGCCGTTGTAGGGGGTTTTGCTGTCCATTTAGCTTCACCTATCAGCAGAGTAGATCGATTTTCAGATTCTGATAAAATATCCCATTCTTGATCTTGACCATGCCAAAACCGGCCAGCTTGTCCATATATCTCTCCATGCCAATATTGAGAAAGCTTGGGAACAGCGTGACGACACAATTCTTCCCATGTGATAGAAAAAAGACTTGTAAGAGCTTCTTTTAACCATTGTTTTCGAGTTGTTGAGATCGCTTGAGAAAATTGACTACGCCTTGGAGCAACAACAGTAAACCAAAAACGAATAAAGGGATCTTTAATTTTATAAAGCGTTTTTTTTGAATTCTGGGCATTTACTCCATAAGGAGTTTCTCTCTGAATAAGATCGAGTTCTAAGAGTCGTTGAATAGGCCTCGCGAGGGAAGTCACAGGAAGACATATCCGACTTGCAACTTCAGAAAGACGATGTGCTCCAAGACCTATCGCATCTAAGATAGGTCGTAAATTGATCGCTGAAGGCAACTCTTCAAGAAGTAATCGATTTGGTTCTTCATTCAAAGGACCCATTGGATCAAGAACAATTTTATCTATAGATTCTAAGAAATTCTTTTTATTTTTTTCTAAAAGTTCCCAATAACGAGGAATCCCTCCCCAAATAGCGTAGGATTCAATAATCTTTCTAGGTGTTTTGAAATGCAAAGCTTCTTTCATATAACCAATAGGTATTGGACCAAGCTTAATAATTTCATCTGCCCTTCCATATAGAGGAGCTGAGGACTCTAAAATAGCTCCTTGCATCATTCGTTGTGAAGATCCACAAAGAGCGATAATTAAATTTGCTTTTTTTGCATCGACATCAATAAATTTTTGTAAAACACTAGGAAACTCTGGAGATACAGAAATTAAGTAAGGCAATTCATCAATAACAATAGGACCTCTCCATTTTACCTGTTTAGCATCGCGCGCTAGCCGCGAGAAAAATGTTGTCCAATCTGGATATTCAACTTTAGAGAAGTTAGGAAGAACTTGATCTAAAGCTATTGCAAAATACTTTCTTTGAATGGATCCTGCAGATTCATCTGCGGCATAATAGACACCCTGGTGCTGATCTACCCATTCCAGCAATAGGCGAGTTTTCCCCATACGTCGACGGCCCCAGATAACAGCAACGCTAGCTTTTGGGGAACGGGTCAAATCTCTCAGTCGTCTGAGTTCTTGCTTTCTATTGACAAACTTCATCTACTCATTATTATGCACAGAAACATTATGTTTTCAAGCATAATAATTCAAAATCCAGGAAAGACCCATATCCAAAGACTGCTTTGGCTTAGAGGGTAAAAGGAATTTTTGAATCTGTGACCC
>JAAKFC010000269.1 GCA_011065225.1 Chlamydiota bacterium | reverse complement strand
GTAGAAGAAGCTATACGAGAAAAAGCCGGAATCATTGTATTGGAAGACCTGACAAATATCAGGAAAAGAATTAAAGGAGGAAAAAGATTGAAAACACGGTTGCATCGATGGGGATTTCGACAGCTGCAGACCTTTATCCAATACAAAGCGGAAGCCAAGGGCCTTAGGGTGATGTATATCAATCCAGCTTATAGCAGTCAAGAGTGCTCCCTTTGTGGTTGTTTAGGTGTTCGTGAAAGACACCTTTTTACTTGTTTGTGTGGAAACCAGCAGCACTCCGACTTGAATGCAAGTCGAAATCACTGCAGGTTTGCCTTGGGCACCCCTAAGGCAACGTGCGCCGTAAATCGCACGCAGGTGGTAGCTCTTAAGGGCTAACCATAAAGCTTCCGCCTTTAGGCGGGAGTTGTTTACAATGCTCCAATATAGGTTGAGGCTCTCCGTCAGCAATGCATCGTCCGTGATCGAGCCACAAAACACGAGAACAAAGGGTGCGGATATTGTGCAACTGATGAGAGACCAAAATTACGGTGCGTCCCTCATCGGCAAGCGATTGTATTTTCTGGAGGCATTTTTTCTGAAAGGATTGATCTCCCACGGCAATGATTTCATCGATGATGAGGATTTCGCTTTTAAGGTGAGCCATTACAGAAAAGGCAAGGCGCAAAAACATCCCGCTTGAGTACTTCTTGACCGGGGTATCCAAAAAATCTTCGACACCAGAGAAAGCAATAATCTCATCAAAATGACGCTTCACTTCGCAGCGCCTCATCCCGAGAATCGCTCCCGAGAGAAAGATATTTTCTCGGCCTGTTAGCTCAGTATGAAATCCTGTCCCAACTTCAAGTAGAGCTCCCACGCGGCCAGAAAGCTCCAGGCGTCCTGTTGAGGGCCAAGTCACACGAGCAAGGATTTTAAGAAGAGTGCTCTTACCCGAACCATTTGGTCCAATGAGACCCACAATCTCGCCTGCTGAGATTTCCAAATCGATCTCTTGTAGAGCCCAAAACTCCTCACGCAAGGGGAGCTTATATTTCTTTCCAAGATTTTGTGTTTTTATCATCAAATCACGTCAGCAAAATTGTGTTCGATCCTTCGAAACACGATCGTGCCAAAAACTAGGAGAAAAAAGCTAGTCATAGAAGCAATAGAAAAAGAAAGATGGGGGAAATTTTCCAGACCGAGAAGGGACCAGCGAAATCCATCAATCAATCCGACCAAAGGATTCAGGCTGTATAGGAGGTGATATTTTGGGGGAATGACACCTGTAGAATAGACAAGGGGCGAGGCATACATCCAAAACTGCACAAGAAAGGGGACAATATGCTTGAGATCTCGATAGTAGACATTGATCGAAGAAAAAAACAGATTGATACCCGATGAAAAGACAAATAAGACCAAGATACAAACAGGTAAAAACAAGAGTTGCGAAGTAAAAGCAAGGCCATAGAAGATCATCAAACCAAAAAGAATCAACAGAGCTATCAGAAAATCGATCCCTACACCAAAAGTAGCTGAGAGGGGAAGGAAAATGCGGGGAAAATAGACTTTGGTAATCAGACGAGTGTCATTGATCAAACAGGTACTTGCACGCTGAAGGGCCTGTGAAAACATAAGCCAAGGAACAAGGCCACAAAAAGCAAAGACCAAATAAGGGACACCTTCGCTTGAAAGATGCAAGACATGGCCAAATACCAAAGTAAACAAAGCCGCTGTAAGAAGGGGTTGCAGAATCACCCAAGTCACGCCCAAAAATGTCTGTTTATAGCGGAGTTTGATATCGCGCAAAATGAGCATCAGAAAAACCCACCGAAAGACATATAGCTCACTCATATCGAGCTGCAACCAAGGGGTCTTTGCTTCAATGACAATTTTTTTCACGCTTCAGTTTATGTATCCTTTTTTCACCATCATTTCTGCATTGAGAATTGCACACCCCGCAGCTCCCCGAATTGTATTGTGTGAAAGGATGATGAATTTCCAATCAAGCAGTGGGCATTCTTGGAGGCG
>JAAKFC010000268.1 GCA_011065225.1 Chlamydiota bacterium | reverse complement strand
GCAAGGCCTCGAAGATCTCCTTTCAAAAGAGTATGTAAAACAAGGACTGCTCCAATGGGTGCAAGTGCAATTGGGGTAATGATTTTAGCCATAAAAGCCAAAGCAAAAGCCAACACCAAAAACGATCCCCAAATCCATGGGGAACGTTTCACCCAGAGACTTAGGATTGTCATCGCGAGTGCAAAAAAAGCAAGGACTGTGTGAGGAAGCATCCATGTGTCCATTGCTTCCCATTATATATGTCCCATCTTTGAAGAAAAGTTTTCTTTATGCTTTCTTTTTAAATCTGGAATGGTTTATCCTATTTGCGAATTCGAAACAAGGAGTCTGTTATGACTAGTGCAACATCCCCAACATCTTCTGAAATAGACAATTTTTTTGCAGTTGAATTTGCAATTGAAAATGAAATGGAAAATTTAAACATCAATAAAAATGAATTTGCTGAGCAGATAACAAAAATTGCATTTGAAAATTGGGCTCCTGAAAATTTGCAAGAGGTGAAGAGAGAATTATATGAAATGACTGCTCAAGCAGATAAAAGCATGAGTGAAAGGGCATTCGTAGTTGCTTGTTTTGTAAAATTGCATTTATTTTTTCAATCCGGACTAGGCTTAGGTATGCAAAAAGAGGTAGTTAGTAAAACTTTAGAAGGTTTTAAAACTGAAGAAACTAAAACGTTTTACAAAGAAGAGATGCATAATTTATTCCTTCAAACACAAAAAGATGGTAGTTCAATGCTTGTAAATAATATTTTTGTTTCAGGGTGGGTAACTAATGGAATACTTGAACACTTCAATCTTATTAAAACTGATTCTTATGAAAAGCTTGTGAAATTCAATAGTGCATTGGAATCAAAGAGGAAAATAGGAGAACGCTTAGAAAGCATACAAAATAAAGCCAATGAGATTTATCGAAAAGCAAAAGAAATGGAAACAAATTCAGAGAGTGAAAAAGAAATAGAGGAAGAAGAACTGGAGGGAATTTCAGCAAAAAAAATATGGGTCGGAATTGCAACGGTTGCTGTAGTAGCATTTGCTGTGTATACACAATCATATTCTTCTTAAAGCTTAAGGGAGATTGTTTTCTCGACTAAGTATTCATGGATGCCGTGAGGGCCGCCCTCGCGGCCGAAGCCCGAATACTTGACTCCGCCAAAAGGGGCTTGGGGCGTGGTGGGAAGGCCGTCATTGAGGCCGATAATTCCATATTCAAGTGCATTGCAGACGCGATGAGCGCGAGAAAGATCGCGAGTGAAGACATAGGCGGCAAGACCATAAATGGTATTGTTGGCGAGTTTCAAAGCTTCTTCTTCTGTCTCGAAGGATAAGATGGCAAAGACAGGGCCAAAAGTCTCTTCGGTAAAAATTTCCATTTCTTTGGTGACATTTGTCAGAATGGTGGGTTCATGAGGCGCATCGCCTTTTAATATGCAGGTGGCCCCTCTTTGAAGGGCATCTTCAATTTGTCGTGGAACTTTTTTTGCCGAGGAAGGGTGAAGGACATTTGTCAAATCTGTCTCTTCATCGAGGGGATCCCCAATTTTAAGTGCAGAAAGTTTTTTCTGCAGGGTATCTAGATAAGACTCGAGAATTGATTTGTGCACGAAGATTCTGTTTGCGCAAACACAGGTCTGACCGCTGTTACGCAGTTTGGCATTGATGGTTTCGGTTGCAGTTCTTTCAATGTCGGCATCTTCGAAGATGAGGGCGGGGGCATGACCGCCGAGTTCTAAGGTTGCTTTCTTGAATGTAGAGACACATTGTCCATAGAGTTTTTCGCCGACGGGTGTGCTCCCAGTAAAGGTGAGCTTGCGCACACGGGGATCGCCGAGGAGAATTTTGCTAATGGTGTTGGCATCCCCTGGCAGGATCCCAAGCGCTCCAGCCGGTAGACCGGCTTCTTTAGCAATGGCGCCAATTGCAAGCATGGAAAGGGGGGTATCAGAACTAGGGCGGACGATAGAGGCACATCCCGTTGCAATGGCGGGGCCCACTTTGCGTGCGGCCATGGCAATGGGAAAATTCCAAGGAGTG
>JAAKFC010000267.1 GCA_011065225.1 Chlamydiota bacterium | reverse complement strand
CAGCAAAACGCAGTTTGCTGCGCAGAAAACCTATGGCAGCCCCTTTTAGAAGTTATCTATCCGATTTTTCAGTTTATTCTGTATATTCTTGAGAATAATCATATCCACAGTTTATTATTGACACCTTCGGGCGTATAGCTCAGCGGTAGAGCTCCTGTCTTACACACAGGCGGTCATAGGTTCGAATCCTTTTGCGCCCAGAACGGATTCTATTGCGGGAGTAGTTCAATTGGTTAGAGCACCGCCCTGTCACGGCGGAAGTTGCGGGTTCGAGTCCCGTCTCCCGCGTATCTTTTGAAAAAGAGCGCGCCACACAACTGAAAAAAGACATTGATTCCTGATAAAATGTAACGATAGGGCCGTTTCCTACTGAGTAGAAGTGCTTCTATCTGCATCTCCACATCTTCAGGAATCGGCACTTTAAGAGAGTGTAGAAGCTTTCGCTCCTGTTGGATTTTCTCTTCTTCTCCAAGGGCTGCTAACACACGCATTTTGATTTTGACAATCGCAACTCGCATAAAAAAAATCCCTTCGATATTGGGAAACCATTTTTTGCTGAGTTCTTTATAAAGATGGTCACATCTAGAAAGTACTTTTTTCAGCTTTTCTTCGCCTGCGCTGCGAGTGTAAAGATAGGTAGCCCCACCTAAAAAGGCGCCTTCTAGTAATTCTTCAAAAATCTCAAGTTCTTCTGTCGTTAAAGTAATTTTATCATGGATCGTATTGCAGACCCAAATGATAGGAGCAAAGACCCAGGCAAAGAAAGAAAGGCAACATCCTTCTTCTTTTTGAGAAACAAGCGAATAATAATAATACTCCTGAGAAATCACCTGTTTGACTGCAGAGCATGGATAATAGGGGGCCGATTTCTCACCAATTCGTTCAATCATTGCCAGTAGAATAATTTATACCCGCTTTTTTTTCTGTACATTCTTTTCCAAGATTTGTATTTTGTTGAAAAACCTCAGAGAAATACATGGTAACACATAAAAAACCCACTAGCATTTGGCACTATATCAATGATCTGATTTGGATCACTCTTGGCGCTTTTTTAGCAGCTCTTTCAATCCGCGTTTTTCTTTATCCAAATGAGCTGATTGACGGCGGCATCATCGGGATTTCTCTAATTTTAGCACGGCTCTTTGGAGAAAATTATCTCTCCTATTTCTTGATTGTGCTCACTCTCCCCTTCATTTATTTGGCCTATCGCTATATTCGGCGCAGTTTCGTCTTTCATATGTTTGCTGCCATCCTCCTTTTTGCCTTTTTCCTTTGGGTTCTTGAAAAAGCCCCGCCATTTTTTGGCGACTCCATTGAAGTGATTGTCTTTGGCGGTGCGATTCTGGGGATCGGCGCAGGACTCATCATCCGCAATGGGGGATGCATCGATGGAACGGAAATCCTGGCTATTATCATCAACCGAAAAAAAGGTTTTACGGTTGGGCAAGTTGTTTTGGTAATCAATATCTTTATCTTTGGCATCTATGGCTGGATTTTCCACGATTGGCACATTGCCTTGCAATCCCTACTCATGTATGTCGTCGCCTTTAAGATGATCGATATTGTCATTGTCGGTCTTGACGAACTCAAGTCGGTATTGATCATTTCCTCTAAGCCCAAAGAGCTCTCTAAAATCATCATGAATCAACTGGGACTTGGTCTAACGATCATTCATGGTAAGGGAGGTTTTTCCGGCGCCGCCAGAGAATTGCTTTTCATCGTTGTCGAGCGCCTTGACCTTGCTGATTTGAAAGAAATTGTCCTGCGTGAAGATCCCGAAGCCTTCATGGCAATTGAAAACTTACATGAAGTCGTCTCAGGCAAGCAATCGACGTTTGTTCCCCACAAGCGCAAGCGCTCAAAGGGACGAAGGAAACACTGAAAAAGTTCATTTGGAGATGAAGAGGTAAACCCGTGACTGCCACCTGATCTTTGATTTTCCATCAACAGCTTCAGGCAATCTTTCGAATCTTTTTCTTCGCAGATATCTGAAGATATCTGCTTCAAAAAAAGCTTCAAAATCTCACCTAAATCTGTCGC
>JAAKFC010000266.1 GCA_011065225.1 Chlamydiota bacterium | reverse complement strand
TTTTGTCCCGTAACTTGGCCTCCTCCCTGAGGATCTTGTACTGGTTGTTCAACTAATGCTGACATATTTATTTCTCCTATTTTTTTTATTTCTCTTATTAAACTGGTGAATAGTTTGCAGCGAGATTGGCAAAGCCTTCTAATCCTTTCATCAATTGTGTAAGTGACTTATCTCCTACTAGCTGGTTTTTCTCTGTACTTGCTTGTTGCTTCTGGTCGTCCTTTGTTTCGGTTGCATTCATTTCCATCATAGTTTGCAAAAGTATGAAATTAGCATGGTCTTTTGCTAGGGCTTTTTGCAATTTTCCTTCTTGGATCGTAATGGACCCTGTAGCAGTCCCTGTAGCTAATTCTCCTAAACCTCCAAACAACAGACCTGCTTTTTGCAGTGGTCCCGCAATAGTTGTCAGCTTCCTAGTCAAACTGCCCATTCCTTCAGCATCTAGAGCATCGCCAGTTCCAATGCCTATGGCATTTTTCGCTTGTCTATAAATTTTTGCTAGTTTCATAAACTTCCTAGTCATATTACTCATTTTTGCAACATCTGTTCCGGCATCCATGGCTCCAATGCCCATGGCAATCGTCGCAACTGTTGATGCAATAGCAATTGCAATTCCGATTTCTTCCTCAATTTTTTTACGTTCTTTTTTAGAAACGCCATCCTTTATTGCAATATAGTCATAGACCTTTTGGCTAGCTTCTGTATTCGAAAGCATTGTCATCGAGGACATAATAAGCATTCTTCCTTTAAACCCGAGAACTTTATTTGCTTTCGAAAGAAAATCTTTTGTATCTCGGCCAAATCTCTTAAGAGCCTGCATTGAATTATCAGATTCTGCCAATGCGTCTTCCTCCACATCCATAGACTCAAAAGAAGTATTCGCAGCATTTTCTGCCACGTCCTCGCCAATCTCTACCCCAGCTTCTGTAGTTTCTTCCCCAGCTGATTCTGGATCACAAGCAAATACAGAACCTATGATCACAATGACACATGTAATAAGTGGAGCAAACCATTCTGCAACTTTTTTAGAAACCCCAAAGTCTATTAAAAGAGGTTCCACAACATCATCTGTCAGAGCTTTAAATCCACCGCACGCTGCTGTGAGTGATAGCACACCCATCACAATGAGCTCAGGCTGTAGGAGGACGCAACCAACTACAAATGTCACTGCGCCGATAACGCCTTCTGCAATCTTTTCCCACATGCTCGCTGTTTTTTCGTGGTCTTTTTTCTCTTGAATCTCCTTCAGTTTCTTCACAATGTCATTGAGATTACTCTTTGCAAGAGCAATTTCTGCATCAGAAATTGTTTTATCTTGTTTGGCTTTTTCATTGCCATATTTCGCAATGAGTACCTGTAGCATTTGCAATGCTAAGACCATGCTATCCATTGCCGCTTCAAACTGATTGTTTGAAGGACCTTGAGCTTGATTCGTATTTCCTGTTTGCAAATTGACGATCTTTTCCCCGTAGTTCGCCTCTTGCTTGATAGCACCACTCTTTGCTTCGGCAACTTCTTTTTCAACGAGCTGTAAAATCGCCCCTAAATGTGCAAGCTCTTCTTCCTGTTTTTTCCGTCCTTTCTCGATAACGCGTGTAATGCTTGTATTCTCATCAACAAATAACGGATTTGAAAGTGTAATATGTTCTTGTGTAGCCATAAGTTTTTTCCCCTAAAATTAAGCTGTTATTCTACCTAAAAGATTAACAAGTGTGGATAATATACTATTAACACCCTGTACCATCTGTGCCTTCATCTGAAGGTTCGTCGCATCCATAGAAGTTTGTCCCTGATCTGCCTGTACAGCACCATCTTGTTGGGACTCCATGCTCTGCGCGTGAGCTGAGTCTGTAGCATAAGATTTTGTTAAGTAAGCAAGTTCTGCTGAATCACTTCTACCGGATTGTTTTGCCCAATATTTATAGTTTGCAATTTCTTGAGTGACTTTTGCTAATGCATCCATCCAGAAATCATAGAGATTGGCTTCGATCTGAACAGCTATCTCCGTAGATTTGGCATCCAGAACCTGCTGCTCTGAAAGTGTG
>JAAKFC010000265.1 GCA_011065225.1 Chlamydiota bacterium | reverse complement strand
ATACTCCTCAATATTATGACCTGCAATGTGATTGGGGTGCTTTCTTAACTGCTGATTTTTTATATTGGTATGCCCGTGAAAACAATTTGGCATATGCATCCAAAGTACAGACTATATCCAATATAGTACCTGTTAATGATTCCGGAATCATTGTGCCAAATGCTTATGAGCATATCGATACAGATTGGGCACCTGGCGTACGCGTCGGGCTTGGTTGGAATTCTTGTTGCGATGGCTGGGATTTCTATCTGCATTGGACTTACTTCCAAAATGATAAAAGCTCTTCTATTTCTGTCCCCGACTTTGGCTTTACAGGCTCAGGGGTGGGTAACAAATTCATTCCTCAAGTAGGAGAATTTGCATTGTTGAATCCTTGGCTCAATGCAAGCTTGCACGGTGCAAATAATTCTCAAACATTTGATAGAATTTCTGCAAAATGGCGTTTGAGATTCAATAGCATAGACTTGGAAATTGGACGTAAATATTGGTTGAGTCAATGTTTTACACTTCGCCCTTATGCAGGTTTGCGTGGAGCTTGGACAAACACTCTATTCCATACAAATTCATTCCGAAATTTTACAGATGTATCAACAACCTTATCGCAAAAATTTCAGAACAAATTTAAAAATAAGTATTGGGGAGTTGGTTTTGTAGGAGGTCTTCAACCCAATTGGCATTTCTGCTCCAACTTCATACTTTACTCGAACTTTGACATCTCTCTCATTTGGGGTAAAGCGGAGATGAAAAAATTAGAAAACCAAGTTGAAACAGAGAATGCAATATCAGTTGCAGCATATTCTAACAGTGTCAATAATGATTTTTTCAAAATGCAAGCAATCCTTGACCTTGCTCTCGGCTTGCGTTGGGAAGAAACATGGTGCTGTGATCGCTATAGAACTGCTTTAGATCTTGGCTGGGAACATCACATTTGGCTCAATCATAATACACGAACACAAACAATAGATTATTATACACAAACGATATCGACAGCTATTATTAATGGTTATAGAACTTTCGTTGAAAGTTCTACAGATACCATGTTTGGGGGATTTGTCTTGCGCGTGCGATTCGACTTTTAGCCACTAAGAGGGTGTTTACAAATTGCTTTCGCTGATAGAAGCAGAGATTTTTTCCTAGAAGGACCTTCTGGAGACTGGAGCAAGCTCATGTGAGCTTGTGCAGGTCGAAGAAGGTTTTTATAGGGGAAAGATCGCTTCTAGAATCGGTGGAATGAATTTGTAAACACCCTCTAAGTAGAGGACAGACAAAAAGTATTCCCATCGGGATCTTTGAATATAGCATAAGTTCCCCATGACTCTTCTGTGACATCTTCAGTGAATTCTACTCCGCGAGCTTTGAGATCCTCATAGGTCTTGCGAATATCTTCTGATGTGAAAATGATATTGGAAAAAGTCCCAATCCGATCTTCATGACCTTCTGAAGTAAAGAGAACGACCATCGTTTCTGCCCCTGGAACTTTGAGTTCAATCCAGCGCTGTTCACCTGGCACAAATTCTGCATCCACTGCTACTTCAAATCCAAGCTTTTCTGTATAAAATTTAAGTGCTTTATCCTGATCTTTAACAGGAATACTCACATGTTTAACTGCTGTAATCATCATTTCTCCTTGGTATAATAAACTAGATTGGTCCCCCCAATGTGGATGAGGGAGTAGGTTTGGCTCAGCTCACATAAAAAGCGAAATACGCCACCAAAATGTGGGGTGAAATCATGCCACAATATGCAGCCACTTGGGTTAAGCACTTGAAGGGCATTTTGGGTATCGCTTTTCACGCATTCATAGCTATGCCCCCCATCGATGAAAATGAAATCGAGTGGGCCATTTTCAGTAAATCGAGAAAAATCATATGCAGTTGAATCCCCGAAGTGCTGCCGCACTTTATGTTTGATAGAAGAGTCTTGGAATTTGCGGGTTTCTTTCGTTTCATCGCAAATGAACTGCAAATCGCTTTCTAGTACCGGTTCTCTCGTTTCCATCTTTCCGGTGGGCAAATCGATCGTATGAATGATAGCGTCATCGGGTGCATTGAGTGCCA
>JAAKFC010000264.1 GCA_011065225.1 Chlamydiota bacterium | reverse complement strand
GCTATTCCTCAAATTTTCCTTCTGCTTCTCGCTCCGTGTCTATGAACACTGAAGCTCGTCGCAGATGGAAAATTTGAGGGCCTCCTGGCCAAAATTCCAATTCTTGAATCGGAATGTGTATATTCTTCTATAGCATCAAGTAATTCACTAAAATTCAATAGGTTAAGAAAAAAGACTTATTTCCCTTTATTGCGCTCTCCACGAAGATGGTTACGGATGAGGATGGCAACGGCGATGAGGGCGATCATGCTGATAATACTCATAAGCCCCGCAGGGAAAAACTTGAAGGTGAAGAGCCACCGATAGGTGAAGAAGGCATCAAGGATGAGAATCAAGATGATGCCTAAATAGCAGGGAAGAAGGCGATCTTTGAACATACCAATTGCTGCGAGGAATATGAGAATACTGAAGCAGATTCCCATAATGAGCGAAATGGTGCTAGCTGCTTGGATATAGCCAATAATCCCACCAATTATAAGGAGAAATCCATAGATAAGTGTGATCCATGCAGCAATTTTCATTTGACCCCTCACAGTATTTTGGTCTCTAAAATAAGGCTTTGCTGTATAATTTTCAAGAATGGAAACCCTTATTTTGAATGAAAATTCTCTTATGCAGGCAGCGCAGCTTCTTAAAGAAGGTGAATTAGTTGCTTTTCCGACAGAAACTGTCTATGGACTTGGAGCTCCTGTGTTTGCTCCTGAGACCATTCAAAAAATTTATGAGGTGAAGGGACGGCCCCAAGACAATCCCCTGATCGTTCATATGATGAGCCTGGCAGATAGTGAAAAATTAGCAAGGGATTTACCTTCCATATTTTTTCAATTGGCCGACGCTTTTTTTCCTGGGCCTTTGACATTGGTGGTGAAGAGAAATCCGCGAGTTCCTTCCATTGTATCAGCTGGTCTTGATACTATCGCGCTTCGAATTCCGAGTCATCCTGTGGCAAGTGCGCTCATTTCGCATTTGGGAGAGCCTCTTGTCGCGCCTTCTGCGAATCTTTCGGGACGCCCTAGCAGTACCACAAGTGAACATGTCTTGAATGATTTTAATGGGAAAATTGCAGCGGTTGTAGATGGAGGTTCTTGTCTGCATGGGATGGAATCCACAGTTATTGATTTGGTATCATTTGATCGACCTACACTACTGCGTCATGGGGCATTGAAAAAAGAGGCGATTGAGGGGGTTTTAGGACTCGATGTTGCTGTTTGTACACGTGGCCTACAAAGCTCACCAGGCATGAAATATCGCCCCAATCTTTCTGTGCATGTGTTTTCTGAAATAAAGCAATTTGAAGGGCATCTTGCAAAAGGGAAAAAGGCATTTGTTCTTTCTACGGAAGAGCATTCTTTTCCTTTTACTTTTCTTGAATCGGAAACTCTTTATGCAAATTTGCGTTTAGCTGAAGAAAACGGCTATGATGAAGTGGTCATTTATTGTCCAAATGATGTGAGTGAAGCATTGAAAAATCGATTGGAGAAAATTTCCCATGAAAGCAATCGTCATTGATTCTTTTGGAGAAATCGACCTCTTCCAAGAAAAAGACCTGCCTATTCCGAAACCCGGTAGAGGGGAGGTGCGAGTCAAACTCAGGGCCACGGGATTCAATCCTGTCGACTTCAAAATCCGAAAAGGTCTTTTTGGAGGCGAGTTTCCTCTTGTCCTTGGTGTGGATTTTAGTGGAGTCGTCGATGCTGTTGGAGATCTCGTGCGTGACTTTTCTGTGGGGGATGGGGTTTTTGGTATTGCTTTTGGCCCTTGCTCGAACGGGAGCTACGCCGAGTATCTTTGTGTGGCTGCACAGTTTATTGCAAAAAAGCCCAAGGCACTTTCTTTTGAAGAGGCGGCAGGAGTTCCTGTCACGTATTTGACAGCTTTTCAATCTCTCGTAAGCAAAGGAGCTTTGCAAAAAGATCGCCCCATTTTTCTTACAGGGGGCAGTGGGGGAGTGGGGTCAGCGGCTCTTGCTCTTGCCAAGGTTTATGAAACAGGGCCCGTTTTTACCATGGCAGGAAGTGAGGAGAGTGTAAGCTACATCACTTCTCGCTTTTCGATTCC
>JAAKFC010000263.1 GCA_011065225.1 Chlamydiota bacterium | reverse complement strand
ATTTTTGCCTTTTAGCGTGATGGGAAGAGGAATCGGCGTTTTTTGGAAATGGAGAAAGATGAGTCCTGTTTCTTCTTTGAGATGGACAAAAGCAGTTTTGTAACGGCGAGACGTTTCTTGGAATTTAATCTTCCATTTCTGTCGACTTTGCTCCCAATCTTTTCTCCCAAGATGTCGGATGTAGCGAGAAAATTTGTAGGGTTTTTCATGACGGGCTTTAAAAACTTTGAGAACAGTGGTGCCATCTTCAGAGACGAAGGCATAGGTTTGGGATCCTTCGCCTAGATAGGTGAAACGCTGCAGCAGAATGGGGGCAATAGCTGAGGTTTCTTCAGAGCCCTTGGGGATTTCATCATAGAGATCAAAATGCTCCTTGGATGTGAAGTAAAGTACGATGAGAACAAGGGGAATAAGAAGCCATTTCATTTGTTTCATAAATGGTACAGGGGTGTGTACTTATTTTTGAGATACTCGATATAGGGTTTTTCACTAAGGGGGCTACCTGTGACTTTTTCACATAGGTCTTCTGGGAGGAATTCTCTACCAAAACGGTGGATTTTTTCTTTTTGCCAATCAGAGATGAAATGAAGCTCTCCTTTTGCTACTCGCTGCTTCCAGTTGGGATGGTCCTTTGCAAATGCAACAAAGAATTGTGCAGCATAGAGGTTGCCAAGGGTATAGGTAGGAAAATACCCAAAAGCTCCCATTGCCCAATGGATGTCTTGCAAGCTTCCTTCGGAATGGGCTTTGGGTGTGATGCTCAAGTACTCGCGCATTTTTTCATTCCATGCATCGGGAATGTCGCTGGGTTTTAGTCTTTCTTCGAGGAGGGCTTTTTCGAGTTCAAAGCGAAGTAGGACATGTAAGTTGTATGAAACTTCATCGCTATCGACTCGGATCATTGAGGGCTCTACAACGTTGATGGCTTTGTAAAAATCTTCGAGATGGACACTTCCCAATTGATCGGGAAAGGTCTTTTGCAATTTGGGAAAATAGTGCTCCCAAAAGGGCAAAGAGCGGCCAATGAGGGTTTCCCAAGTGCGCGACTGGCTCTCATCGATTCCAAGTGACGCTGACTCGCCTAAGGGAGTTCCAAAATGCTCTTCTGGTAGATGGATATGGTAAAGGCCATGTCCGCCTTCATGCGCACAGGAGAGAATGCTCACTGCGACATTATTGGGATAGACTCTTGTGGTCATGCGCATGTCTTTAGGGTGAATGGGAATGCACATGGGATGAGCTGACTCATCCAAACGACTAAAGCTATCCTCAAATCCCATATCTTGCAAAAGTTGTTTGGAAAATGCGATCTGTTTGTCGTGAGGATAGTCTTTTTGCAAAAATGAAGCATCAGGATCTTCTTTGGTCTGAATCTTTTTAAGGAGGTTCATGAGGGGGATTTTGAGTCGCTCAAAAATGGTAGTGAGCTCAGCTGTTTTCATCCCAGGCTCAAAACTGTCGATAAGGGCATCGTAAGGATGGTCTTCATAACCCAAAAAGTCTGCTTTTTTTTGGTTGAGTTTGATGATTTTTTCAAGATGCGGCTGAAAGGCTTTGAAATCGTTTTTGGGTCTTGCTTCTTGCCAAGCGGCAGTGGCTGTTGAGGTGACTTTTGCAAACTCTTCCACAAATTCTGTTGGCAGCTTGACTGCTTGCAAGTAATCTCTTCGCCATTCACGCAGGGCTGCCTTTTTCTGGGGTGAAAGATCTGGGTCGAGAACATCTCCCGTTTCGAGGTCAATGAGGGAGCCCAAGGTCTTTGCAAATTCAGGGCTCGTCTGTTCTTTGTGAATGAGGCTTGCAATGAGTTCATTCTGCTGTGTGCGAAGGCCAATTGCCTCTTTTGGCATTTTTGTCTCTTGGTCCCATACCAAAATATGGGAAATACTTGTATAAATTGCAGCTCGCTTGGAGAGCTCTTCGAGCTTTTGATAGGAAGGTTTCGATTTTTCTATCATTATCTTTTTATTGTAAGAATCAGGAGGGAAAATGTCGAGTTATTGGGGCTGCCATCTCGTTTTGGTATAACTGCTTGCCTAAATACCCAAGTTGCTACCCATTATTCCTC
>JAAKFC010000262.1 GCA_011065225.1 Chlamydiota bacterium | reverse complement strand
GCGGAGGCATTCAAGTAGCACATTCCCACCCTATAAATCCAGGTGAACTTATCCACCCTGTACATCTTAGTTGCCTGCTCAAATATTTCCACAATGCCGGTTTTCAATGCCCAACTTGCAAAACATCCACCTCCCCTTTTTCTTTTTTTTCTCAGAGAGAAGTTCTTGCCGAATGCATGACTTTGGGAGCACAATTCACAATGAAAAAAATCGACCAGACCATTAAGGCTCTTTTCGTTTGGGCACCCTATTTTCTCTTCTTTGATTCCGTAAAGAGCTTTTTTTACTCCGATATATAACCAGCGCAAAACACTATTTTTCCCAAGTTCACGCTGATTATAAGCTATAATCAGCGCAGAACACCATTTTTTCCAAGTTTACGCTGATTATGATCTATATTCAGCGCAAACGATTTTTTCTTTAAATCTAAAAAGATTGTAAATATCGAGGAGTCACTTTGCGTCTATAAAAACATTTGGAAGCGATTTAATTTTTAGCAACTTATATACTTTTCAGCGAATATTTGATTGACTTTTTCAAAATTTTATGTTAAGATTTAATCCTTATAATAATAAGGAGTTATTATGACAACAGCAGTAGGATCATTAATACAACATATTTCAGGTTTAAGGGGGCAAGTTAATAAATGTGAGGTTGGCAAAAATGCTGTATACAAAGAGATAATGGCCAATCAGACATTGGAAAACATTTTGCCTACATATTCAGGCCTTGTGCAGGGTATAAATCAAATCGCCTGTAAATTATTCCAAGGAAACTCATTTGCAGTTGAACAAGTACCATTCGATGGATTGAGTGGAAGCGTTTTTTATCAAGTTAAAGATACTAAAGCAGATGAAGTGCTCTGTTTAGCCAAGGTATTTCCTGAAGACAGATCCTATGAATTTTTAGATGAAGTTTTTTCACTTCATGCTTATGGACAGCATTCCATTCCTTGTCCCAAAGTTTTGGACGTAGGCTTAATAGAGGAAAATCAGAAAAAAAGATGTGTCTTAATAGAAGAAATGATTCCTGGAGATACATTAAAGCATCATATTGATAAATTATTCGATTGTGAAAAGGGCTTTGAAAATAGAGAACAGCAAATGCTGCAAGTAACCGAGTTATTTAAGTCCCTTGGCTCATCTTTTGCTAGCTTCCATAGCAAGGGTAGTTCTGAATTTGCACCAACAGATCCTTATGTGAAAGAACACTTCCTGGGCATTATAAATAATGCTATCGAAGAGTTGCAAAATGCAAATGACGAAGTTGATGAATACTATGGCATTACAGACAAAAATTCTTTCATTGAATCCTTACAAGAATATATTAACAAAAGTCAACATCTCATGCAAAAACCAGTTCCACGAAGTTACATCCATGCAGATTGTAATTTTGCCAACTTTATATATGGTAAGGATAAACAATTCCATTTGCTCGATACCTGGTGGGGTGGATTTTCTGTAGATAAAGAAAGTGCTCCAAGAGGTAACCCATTTCTCGATTATATGCAGGTGATTAACCGTCTGTGGTACTCATATCAAGATGACAAATTAACTTTCGATGAATTTCAAAAATTACAAACTGCATTTCAGCAGGGATACAAGACTAACGGAACGATCCCAGATGAGGATATGCAGAATTTCTATTCTTTCATCGATGCAATGCTTCTACTTGGTGGCGTCACCAAATATTTTCATGTAGGTGCTAAAGATTCCATAGGACATTTGGCCAAATATTGGATGACTTGGCTAGAGAAATTATTAGACTCACAACACGAAATTAAACACGTAATTTAAACCATCACAGACTGTCATTTTTTTCTTTCTGTAAAATCGAAAATTGACTAAGTTTTCAATTCAGGCACTCATACATGCGCGCTATGAAATTTAGATGTTTTTTTCTTTCTCTTTTTTTCCTCATTTCCCCTCTTGGGCAAATAGTCAGTGATGAGGACACTTCTGCTCTTAAAGAATTCGATGATGATGCTTTTCTCTCTGCAAAAACGGAACCCAATCCAGATGGATTGATCGGATGGTCACTCTTTAGTTCTGATGGAGAAGACAAATACATCATCAATTTCAACA
>JAAKFC010000261.1 GCA_011065225.1 Chlamydiota bacterium | reverse complement strand
TCTTTTTTTTGCACAGACACCGTCCGAAGAAGCCTTCACAAAAATCTATGAAACAAAACATTGGGGCGCGAATGAAAAGGGTGAAGGGTTTTCAGGGCCTGGTTCTACAGTACGCAGCGCAGCCCCCTACATGAAATTCGTGCAAGACTTCATCAAAAAACACAACATCCGCACCATTGTCGATGTAGGTTGCGGCGACTGGACTTTTTCTCAATATATGAACTGGAACGATGCACAGTATACCGGCTATGACATTGTGAAAAGTGTCATCGAAAAAAACACTGAAAAATTTGCAGGTTCCAAAGTCACCTTTATTCATGGCGATGCAACAAAGTTAGATCTCCCTACCGCAGATCTTCTCATCTGTAAAGATGTGCTACAACATCTTCCAAACGCAGATATTGAGGCATTTCTCAAACAGGCCTCAAAATTCAAACACTGTCTCATCACAAATGACATCCATGATATAAATAACTGGGATATCCCTCATGGAAATTGGCGCTATATTGATCTTTCCCAAACCCCCTTTAACGAAAAAGGGAAAGAGGTTTTCCGCTATACGGACGCCACTACTAAACTTGTTTTCCACATCGAAAATTAAAAACGTTCATTTTGCCAGCTTCTTCATGAATTTGAGAAGAGGCTTGTAATCACCTTCATCAGCAAGTTTTAGAACCTCGAGATATTGATCGCGATAATGATTTTTCACTAGATGCAAATCATCTGGCCACGAAGGAATTTTTTCCTTGTGATTCAAAAGATAAATATCAGTAATAAGCCTTGCATGTCGGCCATTGCCATTCACAAAGGGATGAATCAAAACAAGGCGATGATGAAGAATTGCAGCTCTCTCTAAAATAGATAAGTGACAGTTCTCTTCTTCCCAAAAATGGACATCCTCACAGAGCTGATGAAGCTGCAAAGAAATCTGATGGGGTGCAATCCCGATATTTGTTTGTCGTCTTCTCCATTTTCCTGCCCAATTCCAAACTTCGCAGAACATATCAAAATGTACCTTCTGGAAGTAAGATTCAGAAATATAATTCTGATGGAAATCTTTTCTTTTTTTGAGGTGTTTTTTTCGAGCAGAAAAAATATTTTGCGCCTCGACTTCATTGAGTTGATCCTGATTTTTGACCCATGCCAATTTTAGCCCACTAATATCGTCTAATTGGGTTGCTCCTTTTAGATGTCTATTCATCCCAAATTCTCGATGTTTCAGATTGGATGAGTCGATGGGACTCTTCCTCGACCATTTCCTTCATTTTTCTTGCTGTAGGCATTTGATCTTCCAAACCCATAGAACCAAAAACGGCTTGTAAGCTATTGGATGCAGCTTTTTTAGCCTGCACTTTGATCAGTTCGTCAGGTTTTTTTTCGCCAACTGGAAGAAGTGCCAATCGAAATCCCATACCAGAAAAAAGTTTTTCCAGTGTTGGCAGTGTTGCTCTTTTTTTCCCTGACTCAATATTTGCAATATTTGTCTGAGGCACCCCAGATTTTTTCGCGAGTTGTGCTTGCGTCATCTTCAGTCTTCTTCTCAATAGGCGCAAAAGAACCCCTGACTCTTGGATCCACTGTTCTTTTAAGCCTCTTCCTTTTTGTAAAATCTCATCGATGAGCCTAGATTCAGCACCCAATTTCCTGCCCAAAATCTCTCCTTTTTCTTTTTTTGAAATATAGCTTTATTGCTATATTTTTGTCAAAGTTTTATTGCTTTTTAGATATATTTAGAAGCTAAGAGTCAGGCCACCATAAAGCCCATCGATAACGATTTGCCCTTTGGTGTTGATGCGCCGCTTTTCGCTGATGTGAACGTCGCGTTGTTCAGGTGCTAAGACAAGGCCTGTGAGAATGAAACCTTGGTAAGCCACATGGAAACTGAGCCAAGAATACCAGTGATAGGCGAGCTGCCCATATCCTTCAAGAAGCCAGCTGTCGGTCCAGCGCCTCTTTTCATAATCACGAAACTCTTCCGTATTGTTAAAGTCTCCGATTTCTACTTCGTTCTTGGCATTATTGAGAAAGCCCGCTCCTTTGATGATGAAGGTCCAGGTCCAGCAACAAGAGGGATTGATTTCTAAAACGGCTCCGAGCTGAGGACCATAGAGT
>JAAKFC010000260.1 GCA_011065225.1 Chlamydiota bacterium | reverse complement strand
AGATCTTTGATGATGTGTTTGCGGGTTGAACCCCACAAGTTGATATCGATGGTGTCGAGAGGGGCAATGCGTCCCTTTAAAAAAGAGTGTGTCCCATGTTCCTTGGCAATTTGCAGCAATTTTTTGTATTTGTTGTCATAACGTTGTCTCTCACATTGGCGTATATATTCTTTGAATCCGTAGATGAAAAGAGGCGAGAGCACAACACTAACAATTAGGAAAAAAGAGGTGAAAATTGCCAGGGTAAAAACGATGACCCGATAGATGATTCCATGCTTTTCTGCATTGCAGATTTTACTCACAATCCTTCCCATCCAATTGTGCTTGCGGGATGGCATCTCTGGAAGGGTCGGGATGAAAGAATCTTTAGAAATTGGTACTGTTATTGTTGTCATTTATGCTATAATAACCACAATCAAGAGATTTTTTCTAGGGAATTTATTCGACAAAGTCCATATAGAAAATATGCAACTATTGCCATTGTTACTTACGATTTTCATCGATAGTTTGGGGTTTGGACTGGTCTTTCCCATCTTTTCCCCATTGATTATCAACAATGAGGGAGGAATTCTTTCTCCTGACGTTTCTCTTGGTGTTCGGGGGCTTCTCTTTGGATTATTGGTGGCGTCCTACTGCGTCGGCCAATTTTTTGGTGGGCCATTTCTCGGTGCTCTATCTGATCGATTTGGACGCAAAAAAATACTTGCCGCTTCAATGGGGCTGGCATTCTTAAGCTATATTTTCTCCGCAGGGGGACTTGCTATTGCAAGTCTTAGCATCTTGTTTTTTGCACGGTTCATGACGGGGATTTCAGCGGGGAGTTATGCCGTTGCTCAGTCGTCTATTTCTGAAATCAGTACGAAGGAAAATAAAGCGAAAAACTTTGGTTTAGTGGGAATGGCCTTTTGGACTGGGTTTGTCATCGGCCCTTTTTTGGGAGGGAAACTCGCAGTATTTGGGTTCATCATACCATTTTTGATATCTGCACTAATCTGCATGGGCAATGCTCTTTTGATTTTCTTTACCTTTAAGGAAAGTTTAGAAGAAAAAGTAGCATCGAAGATCAATTTACTCCATGGCTTTCAGCAGATTCGCAGGGCATTTTCTATGCCAGACTTAAGGGGTATTTTTTTTGTCATGTTCATCTGTTGTCTCGGATGGGGATTTTTTACCGAATTTTCTCCAGTCTTTTTGATCCGGAAGCTCGGGTTTGGCGTAGAACAGATTGCAAACTTTTACGCTTGGGTAGGTCTATGGATCGCCATTAGCCAAGGTTTTCTTATCCGCCCCATTTTAAAGAGGTTTGCTCCCCATCGATTGCTGCGCATGGGACTTATTCTCATGGCTCTCATGCTTCCCATAATGCTCTTTGTGAACAGCAATGTGGGCTTATTTTGGCTTATCCCTTGTATTGCTTTTGCACAAGCACTCATTTTCCCGGCAGCTGCGACTTTGGTTTCCAACTTAGGGCCGAAAGAAAAGCAAGGAGAAATCATGGGGATCCATAACTCGGTTCAATGGGCCGCCGTTGCGCTCCCACCACTGTTTTCTGGCTCATTTGTCGCACTCTACCCTCATCTGCCGATTACGGTGGGAAGTTTCTGTATGTTCATTGCATTTTTTGTTTTTCTAAAATTTTATAGTGCTTTTCAAGGAACCACTGAATAATAACCTTGAATAACCCTTTTATTTGTGGTAAATTGTCTTAAGCATGGCTAAGACTGTATATCCAGAAGCAAAAAATCCTTTGATATTGCGCTTTCACCGCCTGATGGATGCCTTTTGCAAAATCAGACGACGAGCACGATCTTTATCTTGATCGTATTGAGGGATTTCTGCTCTTCAGGGATTTCTGCTCTTCATCGATGCAGGATAAGAGCTAAGTAAAAATCGATGCTTTGAAAAAAGAATTTGAAGAACATAGTGGATGCTATCTTCTCATTTCAAAAATGACTTTCTATGAATCCAAAAAAATCATGGAGGGTTTTGTTAATGAAAAAGTTTGTGATATACACATTCCGATTCAAGAATTGGAATTTTGGCCAGGAGGCCCTCAAATTTTCCATCTGCGACGAGCTTCAGTGTTCATAGACACGGAGCGAGAAGCAGAAGGAAAATTTGAGGAATAGC
>JAAKFC010000026.1 GCA_011065225.1 Chlamydiota bacterium | reverse complement strand
ATTGATCACTTTAAAGAGTGGAAAATGAGTCGAATTAATGAGCTCACGTTCTTCTGCATTGAGTGGTTCATCGGCAAATATTTTTTCCTGTATATCGAGCAATATATTTTGCATCTTGGTTTGCCAAGCATCTTGCAAGGGAATATACAAATCATCTTCTACGACCTGGAGGCATTTCTTATTGTTGCTTGGATCAGAACAGGTATATCCTTTCGTAGTCCCTCCATGCAAAAGAGTGTTGATGAAATCGGGACTAAAGACTTTTGAATCATAGCGCTGTATGCTAAATCCCCCTTGGTCATCTCGATTTATGACGACGGTTCCGGTTAAGCTCATGAATAATTGGCGCAAGGGAAGATTGCTTTTGAGGATGGATTGTTTTTTCAATACTTCCCAAGCTACATTGTAACTATCCATGAATAGGTCTTGAAAGCCGCTTGACGAAGCATTTTTGCTAGAGGTATTTTGTTGATTGCCACAACCGTGTCTTGCAGAGATGAAATCATTAAACTGCCCTGTTTTCATCCCTACGGTGCGACAGATATGATCATGAGCAGCTGTTTGTCTAGGCCAGACGGCTCCTACGAGTTGTGTGGCTACTTCGCAGCTATTAATTCCAATGCTATTGATTGTATTCGCCCATGTCTGGAGTTGTTTTACGTTATTGGCAATTTGGGGAGACACTGTTTCAAGAGCTAAAAGAAAGGAATACCCAAGTGCATTCGAGCCAATGCTCTTGAGGGCATTGACAAGTTCATCTTTTGAAATAAAGGAAAATCCTCCCGTATAGATATCGATTCCCCCGCACCCAGCATTAATAGAAGGAAGGGATACATGTGCGAGTTTTGTGTCCACAATACGATTCCGTACGGAGGCACTACCCCCCGTGAGATGCCCTGCAAGTTGGCCTTGATATGCATCAGGGGCATTCACAGTAGAATCACTATTGAATTTTTCAAAAAACTCCTTCAAATCCTTATCGAGATTTGAATGCAATTGACATGTCAGCAAAAAAGTTAAAATCCCCATGATTTTTAATGGATATCCCATGTGCTTCCTAAATGTTGTCTCAAGATGTTTTCTCTTATTTGTTCTACGGTCAAAATACCTACACCCACATTTCTCAATTGTTCTGTAATCGGATGAATGGTGCAGAGAGCGGGTGTTCCCACCTGAGTCATATGTTTTGTGATCCCTTGATCGGGCATGGGATTCGGGTATTGCGGAATGCCTTTCCCATCTTTGGAAACTGCAATAACTTTCCATTTATATTGTCTTTCAAAGTCCTTTACTACAGAGGCCATATGGATACTAAGACCGTCCCTAGAGTCAAATACAAATAGAAGGGCATGATCATTCCCAAGGGTTTCTAGGCGATTATCTAAGATAAGGCGACGGTTTTGGTCCTGAATTTGTTGAGCCATTTGATTGACGGGCGTGATTCGCGTTTGATCTAAATGAGGGTGATTTAAAACAACTTTTGCCCAGCTATGAGCAAACTCTGAGCTTCGATCCATCCACTCTTTTTGCAAAGTGAGATAGGTGCGTATATTGGATAAAGTAGGCTCAAGGATCGCTAAAGAGAGTTTTTCTTCTAATTCTCCCCTGATCTTTTTGATCTTTTGTACCGCAGTCTCTATGACTGTTTGATTGACGCATTCTTTTTCCTGGTCCCTGTTCATTTCCTCATACCAGGCCCAGCCTTCAGCCTTACGTTCGAGCCATTGATTTGAGGAGAGGGAATATCGCGTTACAAATATCATGCAATAGAATAACAACTTATAGACCATTTTCAACCCTCTGGTAAATTTTGTGATTCTTGTAATCGATTTTGAAAGGACTCGAGCTTAAGCTTAAATTCTTGATTGCTTTTTGGTTGATCCTCCATGATCTCCTGCAAATCGATCTTGGCAAAGTCAACCTTGTTGATTTCTTGCATTTTGAGCCCACTACAATTAGGATTTTTTGCTGTCCCCCACCCCTTTCGGAGCTGTTGTCTCCCTTGCTCCTGAAAAATGCGTGCTAGCTTCGATGGGAAACAGCAAAAGACTTGTCGTTCCCCTCTTGTGAGTAGCAGTGTTTTTTTCTTATAAGAACCGACAAAATGGCATTTCCCCTCTTCTCTTAAATTGCTTAATGCAATCTCCTCTGGAGAACATTTTGCAATGTGGATTTTGGTTGCACCTCCTTTCATTGTCATACAGCAATCATAGAGGACATTTTCCAATACGCTTTTGCTACATCGACGGCATTCCCCTTTGAAGATGCTAGTGCGTGTTGCATCCGAGGCACCTGAATTTTCAAGGTCTTTGTTTATTTCATAGAAGATGGATAATTTACTGAGAAATGTTGGAAAGGCGTTTTCATCCGAGGGAGATTCTTCCGCTAAGATCCCAGCTAAATCTCTTTCGAATTCTCCGATCGAAAATTCTTCGAGTTGATTTGTTCCTATAGAGGGAATTTTACCTGTAACAAAATCCTTAGTTTCTCTCTCCCCTCCCCCTTCTTTCATAACTTTCCTTGTTTCTTGCTCAAGTGTTTCCGGATTGATTTCTCCTCCTATGTCAGCTTCGGAAATGAATGCTCCTACATCAAAATTTTTGATGGTTTCTAGAAGTTTTTGGCTTTGATCAAGTCCAAACTCAGCAGCGTCTTGTTGCACTTTGCTTTGCTTTGCTTTTTCATTCCCTACAAGGGTGAAATGCAAAGTGATACAGAACAGAAATAATAAGCATTTAAACGGCATTTCTTATGAACCTCCAATCAATGATTTTGCTGCTGGTTTCACCGCGTCTAGGCAACATTGGTTTTTGGTCCAAATAAGATAGACGAAATCTTCCCCCTTGCATGGGTAACTCTTCCCTATCCCCCAGATGAGATCGGTCTTCCCTAAAGAATGGCAAGGGCCCTTCTTTTGGGTTTTTGGATGAAGCAACTGCGTTTTGTAGTTAGATTTCTTGATGATAGGAAGAAATTCAGCTTCGCAAAAGTTATCTTCCTTGAATCCTTTTAAGAGAAAAGAACGGTGGAGCTTTGCAAGAACTCGATGAACAAGAAGTGAGCTGGCTTGCAAGCCGCCTATATGGTGCGCTACAGCGCCTGTAAAGGGATAGAGAGACCCTTGACACCCCCCACACCAAAACAACTTGTCTAAGGGCTTGTCAAACGATGACCCTACACAATCCGCAATACATGCTACTTGCGCTAGCGATGAGCTAAATAAAATTGCTTCCGGATTGAGAACTGCAGCCCAACCTTCATCATTCCATAAGGGATCGAGCTCACTAAGAAACACACAATCTAGCTTCCCCTTCTCAATACATTTGAAATCGGTTAATGCGCTGAGTAGTGCTAAGATTGGGAATTTATAGAGATGAACATGATAAAAGCTGTTTTGACTGGCTCCTTCTCCTATAATCCCAATAGATCCCCGGTTTTTGAAGGATTCCTTTCCAATTCGCACTCCCCCGAGACCAATCAACTTATAGGCATGCCGTGTAACATCGATGAGATACTTCGGTTCCCAAAAACTAATGGGTATTCCTGCCTTTGGTGGTGTGCCCGAACAAAAACAAACTGTTTTACTATAGTTGACTTGGTCCTTATGTCCAGGGGTTACGTTCACCCCTGAAACACTCATGGGGAATACACAATCCCAGCAGATATCTGTCACAGGATTGACAAAGTAGTTCTCTTTTGCCCAAGCATTACATAGGCAGAGAAAGCTCATTCCAAACAAAATAAGGAGTTGTTTTGTGCAACCGTTGCACAAAATTACTCGTTTCACTGTTCCTCCTGAGATAGAAACTTCTCAAATGAAGGACTTGTATCCCCTTCTGCAATGAAACGAGTAAGAACATGGTCTACAGAAATATTTCCTGAAATTTTATCATAATGCTTTTCGTTGAATACAACAAAAGTTGGCACATGCTCGATTTGATATGTTTCGAATGCCTTGGGATCAATGAGAATGGGAGCAAACGCCCCTTTCTTTCTCAACTGTATCAATTTCTTGCTAAAAGTAGAAAAGCTGTCTTTTGGCAATCCCCTTATGATCAGTGCCCCTCCAATTTTCTGCATTTCCTTGGAAAGCTCAACTAATCCCTCTATCGGCATTGAAAATGAAACAAAGCATAGTACTTTAGGATAGACAACAAGAGCGTCATCTTCATCCATGTTGCTCATTCGACATTTTTTCTCTGTATTTTCTGTTCCCATTTCAGGCTCCTTTTTATGTGTTGATTTATGTGCTAACTCTTCTGCCCATTGAATAAATTCAGCGCTTCTCTCACTGCCTTCCCCCTTTCCCTCTGCAACCGCTGCAGTTAACAGGGAAAGGAATAGCCCTTGCATTAGGCCTCTATGTGGCAGCCCCATCTAATGCTCCATTGGGAAGTGTGCAACCGTTGCACAAATTTGCTCGTTTCACAGAAATTTCCTCAACTAACAACCGGTCATTTTTTTGTGTTACACGCGCAGGTACAGCCTGGATTCCGAGCTTTTTAATTAAAGCGCCGCCTTGATCAAAGTAGACAGACCGTCGAAATTGCTGCTCTGTAGTAAATGGATTGCCTTTGATTAGAATCCATTTGTATTCCCTAGGGTGATGAGTAGCTGCCCATTTGAGCTGTATTTCATCTTCTGCATTGAGAAACAAAAGACCACTACTCAATGAAACCTTCTCTAATGGATTGATTTTTTGCCCCTTTTTAAAGAGCGTTTTTCCTTTTGCATCTTCAATATCCATTTTTACTGTAAACGTTGGATCATAAAGGAAGGCTCTTGGAGATTTTGCTATGGCAAGGTTCTTTACCGACTCTGGAGTTTTTGCGGATGTTATAAGTCGTTCATTGATGCCTTTAAGAGCATTGGGGTTCTGTTTTAGCTTTTCTGTAAGCACTTGTCGCAAGTCTTTTTCGTCTATGGGAAATAAATGCCCTTCAACACCAAAGTCTTTTGCTAAAATATTGGTGGAACCTGCCAGTAGACTTAGGAAAAGTAAAGCTCGTTTCATTTACTTAGCTCCTTGTTCATGAGTATCGTTTCAATCGCTTCTGAAACTGTTTTTCCTTGGTTGCGTAGCTCTTTGATTTTTGTGTATTCATCTGCTTTGGTGGAATACAGTAGAGCGGAGAATGGATCCAATTTGAAACGAGCAATCGCATGAAAACCTTCAGCATCACAAATCATGATCTCGCTATATTCTCCATGCTTTGTGCTCAGACTCTGTAGCGCCGCTTCTTTTTCTCCATCTAGATCGATTCTCTTACTTTCTTTGAGCCGGGCAATAGAGCTGCGTTTTTGGGAGAGGAAACACATCCAGTCTGAATTCTCAAAAGCTGCAAGAGCTCCTGGAGCTTGATAGAAATCATCGACACTTTGTGTTCCGATCACTAATGATCCATTGTATTTACGCAATCTTCGAGCAAGTGTTTCAATAAATAATCCTGTTTGAGGAGCGCGCAAGAGATCCCAGGCTTCATCGATACAGATGACAAATGGCTGTTTTCGGTCTCCCATGAAGGTCTGCGAGGAGATTGCCATCATCACCATTTGTAAAATGACTGATTGAAGGTCCTTTTGGTCTTTGAGTTCTTCAAGTTCTATGAGGACCATAGAGTTGTTGAAGTTCACGTTGTTTTCTCCCTCAAAGAAACGGGCATAACCGCCTTCAATGGTATATCCAATGAGCATCATTCCTAGATTTTGTGCTGTGGTGTGTTCATGATCGACTAGCCATTTGGCAACATGGGTGATCGTGGCTCTATTCTTTTTGAGCTCCCATACATTTCGGATCGCTTTTTCTAAAAAGGCATTCTCTAAGTCTGTTGTCCCTTTTTGCGGGGCAGCCATCGTTGCAATAATGGATTTGATCATGCTGAAAGATGCGTCTTGTGCTTCTGGATCTGTTAGAGAAATATGTGTAAAGGGGTTGAGGCATATCGATGTTTTTGAGGTAAACTCCATGAATTGGCCATCAACTAAGTAGCACATCTTTTCAAAACTGCGACCCACATCGATGACAAAAACTTTTGCACCTGTTCCAAGACTACTCATTAAGAGCTCTTGCATAAAAACCGATTTTCCAGATCCGCTGCGTCCCACAACTACGACGTTGTAGTTTCCATTGCGATTGTCAAAGGGGTTCCAGGAAAAGATTTGTCCTCTTCGCCCTGTGAGTAGCACGCCAGGGGAGGGGGTGCCCCACCATTCTCCTTGGATGGGAACAAAGTTTCCCGTTTCAAGAGCAAGGCTGGTTTTTAGAAAGCCAAGTTGGCGGAGATTGGGAACACTGTGTCCCCAGGCCATAGGCAGCGCGGAAAGGAACTGTAATAGGTGCCCATATTTTGGCTCTGCCAATCGAAATTGATTGATTCTAAATAGGCTTTTGATTGCTTGTTGAGCCTTTCTCTGTTCTCTTTCGTGATACCAAATCCCACAAGAAAGATGAGTCCAAACAAGTTTTTCTCCTTGGCGAACTTGTTTTCGAGTAAAGTCAAAATCTCTCAGTTCTTCTTCGAGTTCTGGAATCATCTTGAGCAATGTTGCAGACTTTCCTTGATTCTCGACGAATTGCATCTTGCGATTGAGGTTTGCCTCTTCTTTCCCTTGCTGGGGACAATGCACACCATAATGGAGATAGAAAGGGCAGGGGAGTCGAAAGGGTTCTTTATAAAGATCACCAATTAGGCGTTGCATGGAGTGGTTAGACCACATTTGAGGGAAATCAGAAACATGAAAACTCTTGAAATGGGTAAGGTCTTTTCGATTCCACAATAGGTTGTCTGGAGTAATCTCAAGGCACCCGCCTTTACTGGGTAGTTGGTAAGAGAGATCTTCATAAGGGTTCCATTTCCGTTTTAGGGGAGGGGGGTTAAGTTCAAAATTAATCAGGCCATCTAAAACTTGCACCAATTGTTCTGCATCCCACGCAAAGGCGTATGTGAAATTCGAAAGTATTTTTAAGATTCTCTCTTTGGCATCATTTAGCTTTTGAATAAAAACAGGGCTGAGGATTTCCTCTCGAGGCATACTATAGGAGAGTATGAATCGAAAAATGCGAGGAGGGATATCACCAGAATTTTGATGAAGAGCGCGAAAGAAATCTGTTCTTTTTTCAGCTAGGTCTGCAAATATTCCTTTTTTCTGTTTTCTTGGCTCCGCCCAATGTTCAAGAACGCCGTCTATGCGAGGATCAGCAAGTAACATGCACTGAATGGAGCTTCCTTCTTCTAAAATTTCTTGAAAGATGCTGGTGATTTCTTTTTGCACAATATCATCAGCACCAAGAAGGGGTATGGCTTCAACTACGAATCCAGCACTTTCACGATTCACAAATAAACCAGATTCAGAATCAAAGCTTTGGTAAGGAAGAAGCTGGGAAAGAGGATCAGAATCTAAGGATTCAATAAGGCGAGCAGGATCCCCCTTCCCAGCAAAATTTAACACTGGATCTTTTTCTCTGTTAAAAAATTGGTTAATCGCAGAACCATAGCGCTCTAATCGTTTCATTTTTCTGCTTCCTCATTTTTGGGGCCTACTTGATCGATATCGAAATAGATATAGTGCCCTTCTACATAGTGTCTGTTGGAATTGAAATGAGGACATACCCAAGCCTTTGCTTTTCCCCTTGCTTGGGCTTTTTGTTTTGCAAATTTGGAGTGCTTGCTGCATTGCACTTTATTGCAAGAACGAGGGCATGTCCCCATGAAACAGTCGCTACCTTGTTCATTTTCTACAATCATTGCTTCAATTTGACTCACTGATTTGCAACCAGCTCCTGAATAAGCGGGACAGTCAAAATTACTGCGGTAGTTTGAGCAAGAGGAAAATAGGAATAATAGGCAGGGGAGGAGGTATCTCATGATTGTTCTCCTTTAGAAAGGAATGGAGCGAATTTACTTATCACTTCATGCTCTTTGATTTTCTGGTCGATGATTTTCTTTTCCGGAAGTTCAATTTGTAAATTGCCATTAATCTCATAAGTAGGCACTTCTGCAATCATGTCTTCTTGGCTAATGTACGCAAAGGATGCGCGAAAGGCTTTCGTTTGCTTTAGGAAGTCTTGTTTATCAAGATCGGGGAGGGGATAGCCTAAAATCTCAAGGCCCTTTTGCATCAAGATTGTCATTTGCTCTGTCGTCACTTTTTGGCTTTCAGAAAGAATCGCTTCTAGAAAGATTTCTTTTTGCTTTGGATTCAATTTTTCCAGACATACCATCGCTTGGATCGTTGGAATATCTACTGGGATGGGGTGAAAGGTCCAATACACCTTTCCTGATTCAATATGTTGTTTTTTGATCTCAGAAAAATCCTTATTGAAAAGGCGGACACATTGGGGGCAAGAGAAGGAGAAGTACTCGGTAATATGAATTTTAGCCGACGGGTCTCCGTAAGAGACACAATAGTGAGAATCAAGGTTTTCCCTTGCCATGCAATAACTCGAAACAGCCAATAGCAATAGGGATAATAATCTAACCATTTTCTCTACTCCTTTCTCGCAGTTCTTTGACTTTGTCTTTGGTATGCAGATCTCCAAGCTCTGTGCTATGCGTGAAGGTGATATCGATCACTCTGCCGGCTGCAATTTGAATGACGGGCTGTAGTTGCTCAGCACGCTGAATATAATAATCTGAAAGTTTGTCTAATCCGGTACTCACGCCGTTGAGACTGCTGCTTTTGAGTACCTCTAGGTTGATGACATCTCTACTGGGGAGACCCTGCGTTGACTTGGCTAGGGTTTGCGCATTGATCGTGGCTTGAAGATATTGATTGATTCCATCCAAAAATCCAGCAATAGCAGCACTAGCAATCAGTTTATCTGAGCGATCGACGACAACGCCTCGCATCCCATATTTTCCATCTTCCCCGGAAACAAATCCCGTTACATCTGTTTCAACGAAATCCCCATTCTTTTTTACTTGTGTCATTCTCTCTACACGTATGTAAATGCGTTCACTGGAAAGATTGCCATAGGCGCTACCTATCAAAATCGTTCCTTTTAGTTTTGCCTGGACTCCTTTGGGAAGCTTGGCATTATCGAGGATACGTAATTTCACTGGCTGAGGATCTGTACTAGAATGCACTCCGCAGGGTGCATCCACACTGGAAAGCAGAATGGCCCGAGCAGTTGTGCCAGCAGGTATGGTAGACTCAACATTCCCGTATTCTGTTTCTTGTTCCTCTCTTACATAGAATTCAAGTTTATAGGGGATAGGAAGGGGAGGGGAGCACTCTATGGGTGGAATACAAATCTCCTCTATCGGAGGGGATAGGGTAGCTTGCGCATTGAGCTCTTGCTTGAGATGTTGGATTTCTTCTTGAAAATTTTGCTTTTTCTTTTCTTGTTCTTCTGCTGCTTTTTTTTGCTGCAGAAACATTTTTTCTAAACATTTCATCTTCGCTTCTACAAACTCGTTTTTTGACTCAAGGGAAGAAATTCTCACATCCTCAGGATTCAAATCTTTTCCAGGCAAATCAACACGAGTTTCCTTGGTTACTGAAGAAAGAGACCCTGGCTTTGATGTGAGATAAGTAAAGGCTGCAACGATGCCGAATGTGCCCACTCCAATAAGGGCAAGAAGTTTGGTTTGTCTTTTCTTAATTTTTGTTGCAGCTGGCTTCATTTTTATGATCTGTCTCTAGCGATTATCAAAATGGTCTCTTCATTCGGTTCTAAAATATCCTTCTCTAAATAGATCCAGAGATCGTTTGGATTTGAAAGATAGGATTCCTTTAGTGGTGTTTTCACAGTGGATATATTTTTCATCTTGTACGTCACAACTCTCTCATAAGGGCCTTCTAGCACCTGAATAGTTTGCATTTGCAGGCTTTGATTTCGGAGCTTGCGAGAGTCCTTGGAATTGATTTTGGAATAGATGTATCCATAGGGGAGTGTGTTCTTGGCAACGGAAGAAATGACTTTTGCAATCAGCTTTCGTGGAAATAATTGCTCGGTTTCTTCTTCTTGGGTCGGTTCCTTTAGCAAAACCACCTCGGTTGGCTTGTCTAGTGCACTTACTTCGAGATCTTGGATATAACCGTTATCTGTGATGATTGAAATTGCTACAGGCTGCTCAGGGGCTTCTATGATTGTGAGAAAGACTTGTTTAGTAACATCATCGATTTGGATATCAAATAACCCTTCAGGCGCAATCACTTTTCTCACTCCGCTATTTTCAATTCCAATGCGATTCAATGACTGTTTAGATAGGGTTACTTTCAAAGGATGGAGTTCATCAATTGTTTTGATGATCAAGGCATGTGAGGTGTGTGGATACAGACCCAGGCAGAATAAACTAAGGATTCGAAATGTTCTATTCATTGGGGGATTTCTTCCTTTACGAGTTCTTTTAAAAGGAGGGATCCTCTTGCAAAGCTGAAGTTCAAAATGTATCTCTGGGTTTCATTTAAAAATTCTTCTGTCCCTAAGTAGGCAAGTCGGTTGCCTTCGAGAATGATTTGTTTCCTTTCAGGTAGTACTTGGACTTTATCGGGAAAGAATATGTAGCTGAGGTCTTTCTCAATCATTTCGTTCTTTTCCTGCTCAAGGGCTTTTTTAAAGATCGGGTAGTAATCAGGAGCAACAAAGCGGAGTAAAATGCGGTTTTGCAACGAAACAGATTCTGGAGATTTGTTGAGAAGCAGCTGTGCTAAAAATATTCCGAATTGTTCGAGATAAGTAGGGGAGAACTTCTTACCCTCAATCCAGAATTCTTTCTCTATTGTTGGAGGAACAATGATGATTCTTTCTCGTTTGGTTAAAGCAAGTAAGACGAGAAGCAAATTGCTCAACAAAACGATGAAGCAAAAGGTTGTGAGTACGTTCCTTTGATACTGCATTTTTCCAACATTCTTCTTAAAGTAGTTTGCATCCATTTTTTTTCTCCTTAGTGCATAAACCTTCTAATATGTGAAGGAGGGAGATTGGTTTTGAGAAGGCGATTCATTGTTCTGGTAGGGAGGTACCAGTAAGCTACTCGTTTGAGGTATCCTTTCGGTAGATGTTTGAGGAGCCTTTTTAAAAACCATCTCGCAACCAATCCCCCTATGAAAATTAGGCTATTTTCAAGGAGCATCCCCAAAAAAAAGGGGAGAACCAACATTGCAAAGTCTGGAAGATCCCAAAACAAAATTCGTGTGGGGTTATCTAGAGTTTTGATGATGATGTGTTGGTCGTATTCTTTGTTCATTTCAGAAAACCATGTCGATAAATTTAGGAAGAAAATTAGCAGCCAAACCAATACCTCCATAAATGAGTAGTGGTTTAATGGATCCTGTGATGATGGATTGAAAAATTCCCCAAGCACCCCCAAAAATTGCGACAATTTTTGTTCCTGGTCCAAATAGAAATGCCCGCAGTTTATCTGTTTCTTGGGCAATTTGTCCTGTATCAAATGCATCTGCATACATGGCTGTGTGCATGAGCAAAAAAATGGCTGAGAAGCATGCTAGGAATGGAATAATGGATCCGCCTCTGGATATCGTTTTCATGTTTGAGCTCCTACGCTTGTTTTGTACTTAATATCTTATACATATGTATTTCAAACAGTGCATATATATGTCAATGCATAAATATAGATTTTTCCTGGCGTTCATTTTTATGACAATGAATGGCTAGAAATGGCAACTCCTGAGTACAAAAAATTACTGGAAAAACAAATTTTAAATTGAGTACAATTCGGAGAAGGTGTACAATTTAACCCCAAACCATAAGAATCAATGACAAAACACATATCCGAAAGCGACAGGTTTGGAATCAAAATCAACAATCGCCTGCTAAGGCGATTGCAAAAACACATTTCTGCTTCAAACTATTCTCTCAACCAAGATCTCTCACAACAGGATTGGATCAATAAGGCTATTACAGAGAAGTTGCAAAATGAGAAAGAAAATCCTGAGGTGAATAAAAACATGCTCAAGCAGGTTACGATTCGAATTGATAACGCTTTGAAAAAGAAGCTTGAGAAGACAGTCGCCAGGTTAAAAGCAAACAACAACCGATCTAAGAGCTATTCTAAAAAGAGTTGGATCCTTAATGCAATAGAGGAAAAACTCGAACGTGAGGAAAATAGCTAATGGAAAAACAAGATTCCACACTTGAAAACATTGTTCAAGAAAACTGGATACAGAAATTGCAAAAACTCCCTAATACTCAAAAAGCAACTTGTTCTGCGCTTTGCAGTGCTATCTTTGTAGTGATTTTTGTTTTGGTCTACTTTGGCATATCAATGGCTGGTAAGGAAATGCCTATGAGTTGGTTGATCATAGGATTTATTATAGCCGAAGGAATGGCTTCTTTTGTTTTTTACCTTTGGGTTGAATCAGCAAAAAAACTGAAAATTGAGAAGGACTAGTGGTCCAAGAAGATTTTAGTTTAGCAAAATGGGTGACTCTATCCGAAGATGAGGCATCTCTTTGCTATAAACAACTAAAAGTAGATTTCTTTGGATTTTCCAAGATTCAATCAAGGTCGATATTTGGCTATCTCAAATGGCTTGTCGCTTTCCTAGCAATGTCTTTCGCAGCATTTTTTATCTTCCACGATTTTCCAAGTCTATGGAATATCTCACTTTCCATTATTTGTATCGGGATACCGTCAACAGTCGGCTGCATACTGGTATTAAACCAAGACTTTGAGAATGATCAAAAAGTATTTGTTCTCATTGAAGAGGGAGCAAACTTGGAAAAGGCTCAATCTGTGATTTCTTCCAATTACTTCAGGAATCTGAAAGAATTGCATAAGAGAAAAAATTTAATCCTAGCCCGTATTTTCTCCATCGCAATGATTGTGATTCCAACAATTGCTGCTTGTGGGTATTTCACCTGGGTAGCGAGCCCTTGGATCACATTGGCATTTTCATTGATCATTGCTTGGGCCATTTTTAAGCATTCTGGCTCATTAAAAAGGAAATTATCAAAATGAATCCCTTACAGTCTTGATTAACTTGCCTTTGGTGATAGCTCGACTTTGTACAATTTTTTCTAGTCGATCTACTAGGAGAGCAGGTCCTGAATTTGAATTTTTGGCCGAATCCAATCGTCAAATGCCGATTGGCAAGAACAAAAATACAAAGATTGGGCCTGTCTATCCAGTAGAGCGACGGGAAAAATTGTACAAAGTCGAG
>JAAKFC010000259.1 GCA_011065225.1 Chlamydiota bacterium | reverse complement strand
ACTCTATGGTCCTCAGCTCGGAGCCGTTTTAGAAATCAATCCCTCTTGTTGCTGGACCTGGACCTTCATCATCAAAGGAGCGGGCTTTCTCAATAATGCCAAGAACGAAGTAGAAATCGGAGATTTCAATAATACGGAAGAGTTTCGTGATTATGAAAAGAGGCGCTGGACCGACAGCTGGCTTCTTGAGGGATATGGGCAGCTCGCTTATCATTGGTATTCTTGGCTCAGTTTCCATGTGGCTTACCAGGGCTTCATTCTCACAGGTCTTGTCTTGGCACCCGAACAACGCGACGTTCACGTCAGCGAAAAGCGGCGCATCAACACCAAAGGACAAATCGTCATCGACGGGCTCTATGCTGGGTTGACCCTTAGCTTCTAATTTCTTTCGTGCCCGCATGCGTGCCCGGATTCGAAGATCTATAGCTAAAAAGCTTCAAAAACTCACTTAAATCTGCTGCGGTAAATCAAAGAGCAGGTAGCAGTTACGGGTATAAGATTCGATGCAAAAAGGCTCAGATTTAGGCATTTTATCGCTTGTAGGAAATAGCCAAGGCTATTTTCAAAAGCGCAAATGCTTAAAGATGAGGTGTTTTTGTGCTAAGATCTTGACAAATGGAATTAAAGTAATAATTTTTATTGAGTTATAAATCAAATTGTTATAAAATCCTTCTTAAGGAGGAAGTTTTTATAGAATGCTAATAAATTTCGCTACCAATCTTATTAATGATTACAGAAAAGAGCGTGCGTACAGAGGGTATTCTACAATCGTACCTGAAGTAGAAAGAGCTGAAAAAATTCAAAAAAAAGTGAATGAACTAAAAAAGAAGATGAATGTTTCTATTCCAGTTACAGTAATGACTGGTACAGAGTGGGCCGCTAGCAATTCCCCAGCCCCAGGCGAACAGGCTGAAATTTATTTCCCAGCACTCCCTATGGAAGAGATACCAACAACATCTGATTGTGAAACAGCAATTCTAGCTCATGAGTTAGCTCATTTAAAATTTGACCATTCCTCTAAACAGTACCTTTATTCATTACTAAAAAAAATTATGCCAATAATATTTTCTTTGGTGGCAAGTACTCTGATCATTGATCATTTTTTCCCTACAGAATTTGCAAATTTAAAATTTTTTGCAAAGGCAAATGCTATAGCTCTGTTTTTCATCGTCGTATTCAAAGACAAGCAACATCACCGAGTTAATGAAGTAGAAGCTGATACAGAAGCTTTAAAATACCTCAATAGAAAAGAAAAATTAGCTCGAATGGAAGATTTAAAAGCGCATCAGCTAAAAGCGCGTCAGCAACAGAATTGGTTGGATGAAAAAATTGGTAAATTCTTTGGTACTCATCCCTCAGATAAATCCCGAATAGAACAAATCCAAAAAAACATAGATTCATCTCAATAAAGTAAATCTCTTTAAATTTCTGCAATCCCTATTGTGGAAATGAGAATTGTCATTTATCTATTTTAGAGCGAGCTGCAATTCTTCATCACCGTCTCGTTTTCATGAAGAAGCTGGCAAAATGAACGTTTTTAATTTTCGATGTGAAAAACAAGTTTAGTAGTGGCATCCGTATAGCGAAAAATCTTTCCCCCTTTTGCGTTGAAAGGATCCCCAGAAAGATCCACGTAGTGCCAACTGCCATGAGGAATATCCCAATTGTTTTTGCCGCTTGGATTGATATCATTTGTGATGAGACAGTGCTTGAATTTTGAGGCCTGTTTGAGAAATGCCAAAATCTCTGCGTTTGGAAGATGTTGCAGCACATCCTTGCAGATGAGAAGATCTGCGGCAGGGAGATCTAACTTTGTTGCATCGCCATGGACAAAAGCGACTTTGGAACTGGCAAATTTTTCAGTGTTTTTTTCGATGACACTTTTCACAATGTCATAGCCGGTATATTCTGCGCCATTCCAGTCCATATATTGAGAAAAAGTCCAGTCACCACAGCCTACATCGACAATGGTGCGGATATTGTGTTTTTTGATGAAGTCTTGCACGAATTTCATGTAGGGAGCTGCGCTGCGTACTGTAGAACCAGGCCCTGAAAACCCTTCACCCTTTTCATTCGCGCCCCAATGTTTTGTTTCATAGATTTTTGTGAAGGCTTCTTCGGACGGTGTCTGTGCAAAAAAAAGA
>JAAKFC010000258.1 GCA_011065225.1 Chlamydiota bacterium | reverse complement strand
ATGGATCCCTTTCCGGTGGCCAATAGCATCAATATCCCCATGATAGAAATAGCAATAAGTTCTGGGTTTTAAATATGGTAGTATCTGCTCCAAGCCCTGTTTTGGAGAATGATATCCAATGACCTCTGCACCAGCTAAAACTGTTTTAGAATAGAGGGAACCTGCAATGGACGCAGGTTGAAAAGCATAGGATTGTATCCCCTCCCCTGCCAGCTTTTGGTAAAAAGTTTTGGTTGGATAGAGCTCTTTTGGACTGATAGGGAGGGTTTCGAGCTTTCTTTCCCCTGCAAAGTTAAAGGGAAGCGGAGCAATGATGTCATTCAGTTTGGGTTCATAGATAAACCACTCGTAAAGGCCCGATTGGTTTGGAGGAAGATCGGTGTTGATACAGGTAACATGAGCGGCTGTCGTTGAAGGAAACATGCTTGTGATTTTTGAAGCAATCCCCTCTTTTTCGAGCTTTTGCAAAATGGGGATGCTGCTCTTATACTTTTCAAAAAAATGCCATCCAAACCCATCAATGAAAAGGAGTATGACGTGATCATAGGGCCCTGGCCGTATGGTGTCAGAGGGAAGACCTTTTGGGGTCTCGGTAAAAAGCGCAGCAATCGTCTGGGGAATATTCGAAAAACAATAGCTGGAGTAGAGCGGCCTACAAAAATGTTTGGAAAAGCTGGCGTTTTTTACTTCATCAAGTGATTTTTTGTTTATCATTTATTCTTTATTCCTTAAAGTTCTTGCCTATGAAAGCAAAAATCATAAAAATTCCAAAAGCTCTCACTGTTTTTACCCTTGCCATGATCAACGTGGCAGCCATTGGAAGCGTTAAGAACTGGCCTTTTATCGCAGAACTTGGCTTTGCTTCAATGTTTTACTTCATTCTAGCGGCGCTGGTCTTTTTTTTTCCTGTTTCGCTTGTATGTGCAGAGCTTGCTACAGGATGGCCAAAAAAAGGTGGTGTCTATCTTTGGGTCAAAGAAGCTTTTGGCCCCAAATGGGGGTTTTTAGCGGTCTGGTTGCAATGGATTGAAAATGTCGTTTGGTATCCCACGGTGCTCTCTTTTGCAGCTGCAACAATTGCCTACATTTTTAAGCCCAGTCTCGCAGCGAATACTACATATACGATCATAGTTGTATTCATCATCTTTTGGGGCGCTACTATTGCCAATTTTTTTGGAATGAAAACCTCGGGCTGGATCAGCAATATTGGAGCTATTTGTGGAACTTTGATACCAGGAGGCATCATCGTTTTGCTTGGTTGCTATTGGATCATTGAAGGCAGCCCTCTGCAAATTACAATGAGTGCTGATACCTTTTTTCCAAATTTTGATTTACCTAGCATGGTATTTTTCACCGGCGTCATGCTTGCTTTTGCAGGGATGGAGATGTCAGCTGTGCATGCCATGGATGTGCGCAATCCACAAAAGGATTATCCCAAAGCAATCCTTCTTTCTGCTGCTTTGATTTTAGGGCTATCTGTTCTAGGAGTCTTAGCGATTGCCATCGTTGTCCCAGGGCACCAGATCAGTCTCACGGCTGGCACTATGCAAGCTTTTACTGTGTTTTTTAGTAAATATCACCTCAAAGCGTTTATTCCCTTGATTGCAGTTCTTATGGCAGCAGGATTATTTGGATCAGTCAGCACCTGGATTATCGGCCCAGCGAAAGGGCTTTTGGCTGCAGGACAAGAAGGCCATCTCCCTTCTGTTTTTCATAAAACAAATGATCATCAAGCTCCCACGACTCTTATGATTGCACAAGGAATCATCGGCTCCATTCTCTCATTGATGTTTCTCTTGATGCCCACTGTCAGTTCAGGATTTTGGATTTTGACAGTTCTTGTCGCCCAACTCTACCTCTTGATGTATGTTCTTGTTTTAGCAGCAGCTATTCGATTGCGCTACAGTCAGCCTAAAATCAAGCGCCCCTACAAAATTCCAGGGGGAAAAGTGGGAATATGGTTGATTTGTGGCACTGGTATTATTGCATCGATATTCGCTCTTCTGATTGGCTATCTCCCTCCAGAACAAATCAACGTGGGCAACAAGGCCTTTTATACGGGCTTTTTGATTGTCAGCACCGTTTTGGGATGCACTGCCCCTTTTATCATCCTTCTCTTCAAAAAACCTAGCTGGAAAGTCAAATA
>JAAKFC010000257.1 GCA_011065225.1 Chlamydiota bacterium | reverse complement strand
AGCATTTTTTCTCCGGAAAGCCGAAAGTAAACTTGAAAATCAATATGGAAAATCAATCTTTATTAGTGGAATCAGATTTGGTTCCAAGCCCTCAGATTGAAGATGAAGATGATGAAGAGAATTGAAATTTCGGAGTTATTCAGTGGCTCCTTAATTGTTCATAGAGTGCGTTTCGAAGTGATGGTTTTTTCTTTTTGGGATTGAAAATGAGTTTGAAGACGTATGAGACGCGCCATGATTCGAGCCCTTGAGGAATTCGGGATTCTTCAATGGTATGCCAAATATCTCCTTCAAAAAAGACGATTTGCATGTGGCGACAATCAATCTTTATCTCTTTCTCCTCGCGATCATAGAAAAGAGTCCCCATTCCATAGTCAGAATGAAAATTTTCTGCTGTTGCATAAACCATCACGGTAATCATTAAAGGTCTACCCTCAGCGCCATTGGCAAATCGATTTGGATGGGATTTTTCCTCAGCTGAATAGAGACACGGAATAGCAAAAGCAAGCCCACTTTCCGGATTGTAATCTTGGTGTTTACCAAGCTTTGCACTTTTGGGGGCATTTTCAGTAAGGAAATTTGTTGCTACACAATTTGAGCTTGTTTTTTGATCGGACAAACACCAGGGAAGTGTGAGTACTTTGGCGTCCATTTTATGAGAGAGGAAACTAAATAATTTAAAGAGAGCATTGATTGCAGATGGAGGCTGCGCAAAAAATTGCCAACGTTCTTTACCATTCATCATTTTGGCAGGGATTTCGCCATAATCAGTGCTCTCAGCACTTCCATAAATTTTTTGACTAAACGAAGTAGTCTCAGAAAATTCTCTTAGGTTTTGTCCTTCTTGATCGGAAAAGTATCCATGCAATACAAAAAGATCTTTTCCATCGATTGCATGATGCTCTAGTGTAAAATTTCGATTGAGGGTGAGAATGGGTTCAAAACAAAAAGCAAGGGGGATAGTGTTTGGCGTATTATAGCACTCACTTGTCAAAGAGATGCTTTCTTTATGAATAATGGCTTTTCCTGTTAAACTGCTCATGAGTGGGAGATTAGCAAAAATGCAAGAATTAGAAAAGCCTTATATAAAAGCATTAATCGAGCATTTTAAGCCAGTAGGCGATGTCTTGGAAATTGGCTTTTCTGAAGTCTCAGCTGAAGAAGTACAAAAATATCAACCCAAGAGTCATACCATTATTGAGAATGATCCTGAAGTGACCCAGAAAGCCAGAAGGATTTCACATCTCACTATCATAGAGGATTCATGGAAAAATGCCCTGGGAAAATTAGGAGAGTTTGATGCAATCATCATCAATGGTTATCCACTCGCTTCTGCACAAAGGCAAATGCTTGCCATCACCGAACTTCAGCACGCAAAAGTGCTCCTTGAAGAGGAGAAAAAGATTGTCAAAATGGTCGAAGAAAAGATTCCCGATCTGACTGCAATCAAATACTCAGATGGAGATCTCGAAGCCTTTTTTGCCGAAGCCGATAATGAAATGTATGAAGAGCTTTTGCGCTTTTTGAGCGATCTCAAAACATCCGGACAGATTACCGAAAAGCAACACCAAAAATGTCTTAAAAAATATGGGCGAATAAAACCTGAAAGTGCTCTAATTTCTTTTTGGAAAAACCCGAGTCATTTTTTCGAATTCTTCTCAAAATGTCTTGAAAAACATCTACGAAAAGAGGGACGCCTATGTTGTTACATTGATAAGGCTGCCTCCAAATATGATGATCCTCAATTCTTCAATCAGATCATTACCAATCCCTTTCTCAATTATGAGGAAAAAGCAATCACAGTCAATTCATCTGAAGCCCTCATAATGATGATTCAAAAGTTTTTATTTTCCAACAACAGCTTCAGGCAATCTTTCGAATCTTTTTCTTCGCAGATTTGGTCATGACTATTTCGGAATTGCCTCCGGTTTGGTCATTCATATCTCTCTTATTATTAATCTGATATGTTTTTTCGCTGTAATTTATTTGGCTTCTGGAGCTTTTTCTTTGTTGAAGAAAAGCAAAAGGACATTGAAGAGGATGAGGGTGGCTGAGATTGGGTAAAACCAGTTGACATCCACTCCTCCCACATAGCCGCCGATGATAGGGACAATCACAAAGCCCAGCGACATCATCGATTGAGAGAGTCCCATCACTTTT
>JAAKFC010000256.1 GCA_011065225.1 Chlamydiota bacterium | reverse complement strand
AAGGCAATTGGTTATGAGTTGGAAAGGATTTCGCGGATAGAGCGATCGATTTTGCGCCTTGGGCTTTATGAACTTCTCTATACCGACCTCCCCGACAAAGTAGCGATCACTGAAGCAATCCGCTTGACTCGCAAATTTGCCACTGCAGAGGGGGGAGCATTTGTCAACGCTCTTCTCGATGCTATATACAAAGATAGGGATGAAGTCATTTCAGAAAAACCAGTCACTTGCTGAATTTTCCACCTTTGGAATTGGGGGTGCAGCCCGTTTTTTCACAAAGGTAGAAACAATTGAAGAGCTGCAAGAAATTCTGACCTATTGTCACTCACACAAGCTTTCCTTTCACATTCTCGGAAAAGGATCAAATTCTCTATTTCATGATGAGGGATTTGATGGCCTAGTGATCTTAAATAAAATCCAATTTTGCGAAATTGAAGGTAGCGAGGTCCATGTAGGTGCTGGCTTTTCATTTTCTCTTTTGGGAGTAAAAACAGCACGTATTGGACTTTCAGGTCTTGAATTTGCCTCCGGAATTCCCGCATCAGTTGGCGGAGCGATCTTCATGAATGCAGGAGCAAATGGCGCTGAAATTTGTGATACATTACAAGAAGTTACTTTTATCGATGAAAAAGGGGACCAAAAAGTATTAGAACGCGATGAACTCTCGTTTTCTTACCGCTATAGTGCCTTTCATGCGATGCGAGGGGCTATTGCCTCTGCTCGTTTTGCACTGAAAACACTTGATACTGCCCGCAAAAAGCAACTTGAAATTGTAGCCTATCGAGTCAAAACGCAGCCCTACGGAGAGCGCTCATGCGGCTGTATCTTTCGCAACCCTGAGGGAAAGAGCGCTGGAGCTCTTATCGAAAAATGCGGGCTGAAAGACAAGAAAGTTGGTGGGGCAAAAGTTTCATCTCTTCATGCCAACTTCATCATCAATACACAAGATGCTAGCTCAAAAGACGTCCTAGCCCTTGCCAAATATGTATCTAAAAACGTAAAAGAACAAACAGGAATTACATTAGAGATGGAACTTCGTACAATTCCAAGAACCTATGACCCGTGATTTTCGTGCAGATTTGCATTGCCACACAAATTGTTCTGATGGTTCGATGAGCCCTGAAGAGCTCATTTTTCATGCCAAAGAAGTAGGCCTTTCAGGACTTTCCATAACAGATCATGACACCATCAATGCCTATAGAGCAGCAATTCCTGCTGCCAAAAAAGCAGGCATTGCTCTTGGCAGCGGTGTAGAATTTTCTTCGGTGGATGAGGGTGTGAGTGTCCATATTCTCGGGTATGATTTTGATCTGCAAAATCCAAGCCTTCAGGATTTTTGCAAAAGACATATCGAGAGGAGAAAAAGCCGCAACGAACGGATTCTTGAAAAACTTGCCACACAAGGGATCTTCATCGACCATGAGGAATTGGAAAAGGAAATGTCAGAGGACCATCCTGTGGGTCGCCCACATATTGCTCTTGCCCTCGTACGAAAAGGTGTCGTCAGCTCTGTGCAAGAAGCTTTTATGCGCTTTATTGGGGATGGAAAACCCTGTTTTGATCCAGGCATTCCTATTTCAACAGATGAAACGATTGATATCATTCACGAGGCTGGTGGCAAAGCCTTCATTGCCCATCCTCATTTGCTTCACAATTCCAAACTAGGAGAAAAGCTGCTCAAAAAACCCTTTAATGGGATAGAATGTTTTTATTCAAAATGCACCCCACAGCAAGAACAAAAATGGGTCAATAAAGCACGTGAAAGAGGACTTTTAATGAGTGGAGGCTCGGACTTCCATGGGGCAATAAAACCAGGAATCCCTCTGGGATGCTCCTGGGTAGATCAAACAACCTTTGAACAAATTTTCCAAAAACATCGATGCTGTTAACAGAAAACTACGAAGAAATTATACACAAACTCTTCCAAAGAAGACCCAGAAAAAAGCCTACGGATTGTTCTGTGATGGAAACAATTCTAGACTGCTATGACAATCCACAAAATGCCTATCCCATCATTCATGTTGCAGGAACAAATGGAAAAGGACAGGTGGCAGCAAAAATTGCTTTTGCATTGCAAAATGCTGGACTCAAAGTTGGCCTTTTTATCTCCCCTCATTTATTTGATTATCGAGAGAGGATCACAATAAATGGGCAAAAAATC
>JAAKFC010000255.1 GCA_011065225.1 Chlamydiota bacterium | reverse complement strand
CCATTTTTTAGGCAATAGAGTTCCAGCTGTTTGGCGAGTTCAATTTCCGTAACACCAGGCCGCACCTTTTTGCGGATGTATTCGTAGGCTGCATAGGCAAATTTGGCGCTTTTTTTCATTTTTCGGATTTCGGTATCGTCTTTGATGAGGCGAAGGTTCTTCAGAAGGTTTGGCTTGGAAGTGCATTTGCATTTTGCTTTGCGGGCTGTTTTACGAAAATGGGTAAAGTCGCCATAGGTCATCCGATCGCCATCAAAAGCAAGCGTTTTGGCCCCTTTTAGAAAATCGATTTCGTTTTGCTCTTGCATTTCTATGACTGGAACTGCACTTTGTGATTTCGCAGCTTCCAGGTAGCGGCCATCGACAAAAAGGCGGGATTTTGTCTGCGTGACATAGAGATGACCAAGCGACATTTGCATCCCTGTCAAATAGAAAAGATCGACGGGATTTTCGATCAGCATGGCCCCGAGTTTTTCTGCTCTAAGAGCTTTTTGCAGTTTTTTGATCCGCTCTAAAGAGCTCTTCGATTTCGTCATTGGTTAGTTTCACCATGGTTGGATTGCCTTTGGGACAGTGCAATGGACTTTCGCTAAGTTGCAACTGTTTGAAGAGCTCTTTCGCTTCTTCAGGCAAATAGGTTGTCTTTTTTTTGGCAGAGCTTGCTGCAATGAGGGCCAATTTTTCTTGCCGCTCCTCTGTGTAGTCGCGTCCTCCAATGAATTGCTGCAAGCTGTGCGCTATATCTGCAATGATTGCTTGGATATTTGAATCATCAAGAAAAGGCGGAATCGCTTCGACCATAAAGGTGTCTTTGCCAATGGGGCGCAAAGCAAATCCCATGTCCTCGATTGCATTGAGATGGGTGAGAACCATGGCGCTTTCCACAGGCGTGAGGGCAATGCTAAAGGGAATAAGAAGTCCTTGGCTAATCTTTTCTGGCTTGTTTTTTAAATTCTCAAAGAGGGTTCGAAAAGAAGCGGCTTTTGCATTGAGAAAAACAAGTTCGTCTTCTTCGTTATAGAGAAGATAGGGACCTATTTGTCCCAAAAATAACAGGGAATCTTCCAAAAAAAGCTCTTGCACTGGCTCGTCTTCTTGCAAGCGAAAAGAGGTTTTTTCAAATTGCACATGCGTCGGGGTAAAATTCTTTTGTGCAGTTGCTGTTGAAATTTCTGTTTTTGTGGAAAGAGCATTTTTCACTGCTTCTTCGACTGTACTGCGAAAGAGATTTTCTTTGCGCAGGCGTACATGTAACTTTTGAGGGTGCACATTGACATCGACAAGATCTGCAGGAACATCGAGGTGGAGCAGGAATATGGGATGACGCCGCTCTTCCAGTCGAGTTCCATATCCTGCACGAACTGCCTCATAAATCGGCTCGCAGACAACGCCTCTTCTGTTCAAAAACAGATACTGCCCCATCTTGTTGGCACGAGTATTTGTGGGTGCGCCAATGAGTCCTGTAAAATGCAACGGCCCTTCTGTAAATTCGACGGAAAAACTCCCTGCAATAAATTCTTCTCCAAGAAGTTCCTCTGCCCTTCCCTGCAGATCTTTTGCAATTGTTTGGATCGCCTTGCGGCCATTCGAAATCAGCTCAAAATGGACATCTGGATGGCTCAAAGCAAGAATTGTTACCATGCGGAAAATTTCAGCAGAAATGGCTGCAGCACTTTTCTGAAACTTTTTTCGAGCTGGCACATTGTAGAAGAGCGAACGCACTTCAATCGTAGTTCCTTTGGTGCGTGCGCAGGGTCTTTCTCGCGTGATCTCTCCTTTTTCGATCTCGATTTCAAGACCTGTCATCCCCTCAAGTGCTGTCGAAATTGTCATTTTTGCAATCGAAGCTACTGAGGCGAGAGCTTCCCCGCGAAAACCTTTCGTGCCAATATGGAAGAGATCCTGTGCTTTCGAAATTTTTGATGTGGCATGGCGCAAAATGCAAGCTATCGCATCTTCAGTTCCCATCCCTGTTCCATCATCAGAGATTCGAATCATCTTCATGCCACCACCTGTGATCTCGATGGTGATTTTTTTTGCCTCTGCATCGAGTGCATTTTCGATCAGTTCTTTCACAACAGAGGCTGGACTTTCAATCACTTCGCCAGCAGCAATTTGGTTGATCGTCTCATCGGATAGAAGATGTATCTTTGGTTGCATGCTAACAAC
>JAAKFC010000254.1 GCA_011065225.1 Chlamydiota bacterium | reverse complement strand
AATTTTGGCTTCCCATTGATCTTATCGTTTAAGTTTCCATACCTCTGCATGCAATACCCAGCAAAGAGAATTTTTTCTTCTTGAAAAATTTTCCTCCAAAACTCTGAAGAAGACATGCCATCAATTGTTCTTTTAGACATCCCATGGCGGATATCATGGGACAGATCAACCTCATGCCATAAGCGCTCTGTCCAATCGATCCACTTTCTTCCATTTAGAGGGAAAGCAGTTGTGTAACAACTGGTCAGAAAGAGTAGAGGGCCAAAAATAGGGAGTTTTGCAATGTCATAGCTTGCTTTGGAAAAGGATTTTGTTCCAGATAGACATAAAAGGATATTTCCTAGCGCGGCCCCTGGGGTGTAAGGGATAGCAAAAAAGGCTAAGACCGCAGCTTTTTTCGCAATCAGCCCCGCGCTTTCATTGCGATAGAGATCCTTTGTCTCGGAATCTTGATGACCATAAAAAACTTTTGTCTGGATGAGAAAATCTTTTCCTGTTGTATAAAAATCCCCACTACTTTTTCTTTGATAAAAGGCTACCGACATAAATGAATGGGGCGGGAGTTTTTCTCTCGCCTATGATTTATTCATCCTTTTTTAATTTTTCAGGTTTTTCTTTTTCATTATTATTATCCAAAACTTTTTCTTCCTCATCTAGGGAAGACTTCTTTTTAATTGCAGTGAATTTTGGCTCGCCATCTATTGTCTCTTTCATGTTTCCTACGCAGTGCATATTCCATAAACGAGAAAGCGGCAGTGAGCCATTTGTAATGGCTTTTACCCAATCCATTACAGACAAACTTTGCATTTCACTATCTGTAAGCACTGGCGTATCTTCTACTCGACACAATTCATCAATTTTATGAAGATGTGTGTGAAATCCCATTGGATTATAAAGGGAATACCCTATAAGAGCAGTGCTCACTGTCCCAAAGCCAAAGCCTCCGATTCCAAAAAAGGTAGGATCCAACCAAAGGACGCTTCCGACAGCGGCATATTTTGCTGCTTGCAAAAAGTGCGGGATGATTGTTTTAAACTCATGAATTTCATTTGATGCAAATTCTTTAGCATTGAAATTCTCTTCATTTTTAAACTGTTTATATGTTCCCCAGATACCTTGAAGCTTTTGTACTCCTTTCCAAAGCCCTTCTCCCATATGTCGAGCAGCACCAGCCCCATAAAAATAAGGTGCGCTGTAAATGACAGCAAAATCTTTTGCTAAGGCCCAATCTAGAGAATTCTGCACATAGACATTTCCCGTGGGAATATGATGGTTATAGGTTTTCCCTTCCCCCGTCACTTGTTGCCTAGTTTGGCTATCTGACTTCCAATGTCGATTTAAGCCAGTAGTTTCAATTGCAGCATAAAGCGCTGCTCCAATTCTACCCATTTCCATAATTACCCCCTGAGTTTACAAGTCTGTCTATGAACGCATTTTATTGGTTCATAGACAGGCTCTAAAAGGGAAGGCTACGCCTTCCTATTCACCTTTTTTTGTTTTTCCGACAAAATCAATTCTGTCTTTAAGACTTGGTGTTTTATCAGTTGTTTTCGCAATAAGATGCATTCCAAAAAGTCGAGAAAGAGAATATGTGCCATCCAATAGCGAGAATGCATATTGTTTCATGTTGAATTCGGTCATATCCCAATCTTTTAAAGACTGGACATTGAGTCTATCTTCTAGATTTGCAACATGGACTTTCATTCCTTTTGGGTTGTATGCTGCATAGGTCAATGCAACTGCACTTGCTGTATAATAGATTGATTTGCCCACGTCATAACCAAAAAGGCCTGGCCGCCAATACATTAAAACTACGGGAGCTGCCAAAACCAAGGCATCTTTTACAACAGTTTTTCCCCGATCCCATGCTGGTTTTGCTGCTTCAGAAAATGTTTCTGTTTTATCGTAGAATTTTGTTTTGAAAGCAACTACCAAATCACAAATGCCGAGGCTGGCATTCCCAACTGTAGTCCCAACTTTATGAAAGGGAAGAGCCGCAATATATAGGACATCTTGCCCAAGTGAAAAAATATTGGAAGCTTTTGGAAAAAAGCTCCCACTAGATTTCTGTCGATCTACAGCAAATTCTTTTGTTTCTATGGAATGATCAGCTTCACCAGTTGTTATAAAATCACCATCATCTTTACGCAAGTTGATTTTAGTTGGAGAAAAAT
>JAAKFC010000253.1 GCA_011065225.1 Chlamydiota bacterium | reverse complement strand
AAATATGTCAGCATTAGTTGAACAACCAGTACAAGATCCTCAGGGAGGAGGCCAAGTTACGGGACAAAATTCTAACCCAAACTCTGGCAATCCTTTGACGCAGATCAATGCGGGTCCAGCGGCCCTTGCAATGATCATGATTTATGAGGCCATGGGGCTTTATGCTACGATCATCGGTTTGCAAGCACAGCAAAAAGCACTAATGGTAGATGCTCAGTTCGGTGCAGCAAAGGCCCAAGCTGCTGAAACCATAAAAGAAGGTGAGGCTGCATATGAGGCGGCTAAGAAAGCAGGTTGGACAACCATAGGTATGGCTGCTGCATCAGCTCTCGCAATGTTTATAGGATTCAAAGTGTCGACCCGGGGCGTTGCCGAGGAAGAGGCTGCCTTGAAAGCAAAGACAACTCCAATGAATGAAATGGAGAAATCGCTTTCTAAGACACAGGAGCAGTTGAAAGCTGGAGAGAATGCCGAAAATAAACCGTCGAAATCAGATGTGAAAGCCCGTATGAGTGATTTTATGGAGGGTGACTATTCGCAGGGAGCTGAAAATCCTGATGCTACCAAAGAAGCGATTCGACGCCTTAAGATGGGACGAACTGCAGATGATAGACCGTCTGAGATTGAAGAGAAATTCGTGGCGGAATTCCGCAAGCAATTGGATCAAAATAATCGAAAATCACTTGAGCTTACACAGAGAAAGGGTACATCCGGAATATTCGCGCAAGTAGCACAGCAAACAGTCAATTCGATTGGACAAGGTACGAGTCAAATGCTTACTGCAGATGGACAAAAGAAGCAAGCGCTTCACCGTGCTGCTGCTGGCTTGGATGGAATGGCATCGCAATTAGATCAAGCGGCAGTTGCGACTGCTAATGATGGAATGAGAGAAGCTGCAAATGCGCAATCTCAAGAGGTCCAAATCCTTAAGGAAATCGATAAGGCAAACAGCGTAAACGGATAATAAGAGAAAATAAGCCACCGGGGCATTTGTCCCGGTGGTTTTTTTTTGGAATGAAATTTGTAAGTAATTGCATATAAATAACTTAATATTAATAAATATTAAGTTTTTTTTATTGAAATTAATTTTTACATTTTGTATAATAATAGTATATTTTAATCAGGTTTAATAAAAATTAGTTATGAATTATTTATATCCTTGGAGATCAAGCACCAGTACATACCAGCGCCCGACGGGTTGGGGAACCAATTCGAAAGGGGTAGAAGGTGAAGAAGAAGCTTTTACAAAGGTCAAAAGGCTTGTTCTTGGTCATGTTGGAGTATCCCCTAATGCAGTGAATGATTTTCAGATTACTTTTCGCTCACAGATAGCCACTTATACAGATCCTTCGGGAGATAACCAAGAAATCGATTTAAAAGGCTTAGGCAATAAAGATCCAAATATCAAAAAAGTTCTTAACACCTATTATGATATTGTTCCGGGTGCAAGAAAAGATATGCTCTATGCTCATGTTTTTGTAGGCAGCAAAGGGAATCAAACTGGCAAGAGTACCCTACAAAGAAAAACAGATGCTTTGCAGAATCTGCCAAAGAATTTCGATTATTCTAAGCATATTCCTAGCGTTTTAGCCAAGCAATCATCAGCAAAAGATCGTCGTGAAATTTCTCGTCGATTCCTTTTTGTGGAAAATTTTTTGGGTAAGTGGAAAGAGAAGATCAATGAGAGAGGCAATGCAAAACAAGAGGAATTAAATAATTCTGACCTGCCCGATAATCAAGCACTCAGGCTTAGAAAAGAACTACAAGAACTCATGACTTTACAAAATCAGCTTGAGAGTATTGATCTATATGCCCTTTCTCGGGCTCTTGAACATATCCCAGTAGGCCGATTGAATCAAGTTACTTTGGATGAGATTGTAGAGAAATTGCAAAAGACTGTTTTAGCAGATATCAAACCCAAAAAATGGTTAGGTACAAAAAAAGATAACCATTCCCAAGCAGATATCGAATATGCCAAGGATGTTGCAGGGATGCTCTATCGTGAGCGCAAAAGCTATTTTGATTATTGTAACAAAGCTTTCGACGAGATGAAGAGAGAAGGACCTGCGGATATTTTCCTACGTGAAGCAATTCGATTTGCAGCTAGTCAGGGCGAATATACAGCAGAAGGGTTTAAAGAAAGTATCCTGCTTAATGACATGAGCGATGACCTT
>JAAKFC010000252.1 GCA_011065225.1 Chlamydiota bacterium | reverse complement strand
TTTTGTCCCGTAACTTGGCCTCCTCCCTGAGGATCTTGTACTGGTTGTTCAACTAATGCTGACATATTTATTTCTCCTATTTTTTTTATTTCTCTTATTAAACTGGTGAATAGTTTGCAGCGACGTTGGCAAAGCCTTCTAGTCCTTTCATCAATTGTGAAAGTGACTTATCTCCTACTCGCTGGTTTTTCTCTGTACTTGCTTGTTGCTTCTGGTCTTCACTAGTCTCTGTTGCATTCATTTCTAACATAGTTTTCAAAAGTATGAAATTGGCTTGGTCTTTTGCTAGGGCTTTTCGCAACGCTCCTTCTTGGATAGTAATTATTCCTGTAGCAATCCCTGCACCGGCTTCACCTAAAGAACCAAAAACAAGAGCCAATTTTTGTCCTGTTCTAAAAAGTTTTGCAGCCTTCACAGAAAGAGTAGCAGCTTTTGAAATAGTCCTTTCGGCACTAGCAGCTCCAAGGCCCATAGCAAGTGTCGCAACTACCGCTGTAACCGCAACTGCAATTCCGATCTCTTCCTCAATTTTTTTACGCTCTTTTGCAGAAACGCCATCCTCTACTGCAATATAGTCATAGATCTTTTGGATGGCTTCTGTGCTCGAAAGCAGTGTCAATGAAGACATGATTAGCATTCTTACTCGAGGGTTGATCTTTCCGAGAACTTTACTTACTTTCGAAGCAAAATCTTTTGCATCTCGGCCAAATCTCTTAAGAGCTTGCATTGAATTATCAGATTCTGCCAATGCATCTTCCTCAACATCCAAAGATTCATAAGTAGTATTCGCAGCATTTTCCGCTACATCTTCGCCAATTTCTACTCCGGCTTCTGCAGTTTCTTCCGAAGCTGCTTCTGGATCACAAGCCGCTACAGAAAGTCCGATTACAATCAGACAAGTGACAAGTGGTGCAATCCATTCTGCATCTTTTTTAGGAACTCCAAAGCCTAATAAAATAGGTTCCACAACATCATCTGTTAGAGCTTTGAATCCACCGCATGCCGCTGCAATCGATAGTACTCCCATCACAACGAGCTCAGGCTGTGCAAGAGCCGCACCAACAATAATTGTAACTGCACCAACAACACCTTCTGCAAATTTTTCCCAAAAGCTCGCTGTTTTTTGGTGTTCTTTTTCCTTTTTAATCTTTGCAAGTTGCTTCACAATGTCATTAAGATTACTCTTTGCAGCAGCAATTTCAGCATCAGAAATTGTTTGATCTTGTTTGGCTTTTTCATTGCCATATTTCGCAATGAGTACCTGTAGCATTTGCAATGCTAAGATCATGCTATCCATTGCCGCTTCAAACTGATTGTTTGAAGGACCTTCATTTTGATTCGTATTTCCTGTTTGCAAATTGACGATCTTTTCCCCGTAGTTCGCCTCTTGCTTGATAGCACCACTCTTTGCTTCGGCAACTTCTTTTTCAACGAGCTGTAAAATCGCCCCTAAGTGTGCAAGCTCTTCTTCCTGTTTTTTCCGTCCCTTCTCGATAACGCGTGTAATGCTTGTATTCTCATCAACAAATAACGGATTTGAAAGTGTAATATGTTCTTGTGTAGCCATAAATTTTTTCCCCTAAAATTAAGCTGTTATTCTACCTAAAAGATTAACAAGTGTGGATAATATACTATTAACACCCTGTACCATCTGCGCCTTCATCTGAAGGTTCGTCGCATCCATAGAAGTTTGTCCCTGATCTGCCTGTACAGCACCATCTTGTTGGGACTCCATGCTCTGCGCGTGAGCTGAAGCTAAAGCATAAAATTTTGTTAAATAAGCAAGTTCTCCTGAATCACTTCTACCGGATTGTTTTGCCCAATATTTATAGTTTGCAATTTCTTTAGTGACGACTGATAATTCATTCATCCAGTACTTATAGAGATTGGCTTCGATCTGGACAGCTATCTCCGTAGATTTGGCATCCAGAACCTGCTGCTCTGAAAGTGTGCTTTGGTCTTTATCCACGGCCTTCATCAAATCCAACATGAAGTTACTCACCGGAATATGCTTTGGTATGACATTCTGTGATTGTTTTTCTGCTGACATATTTTTTCTCCTTAATTAGATCTTTGGTTTTGAACCATTTGCAGGTTTCCTTTTTGATAGGACTGCATGGCCGATTCATCTATTCCTAAGAATTGCTTGAACATTTCTGAGGTAAACTGCAAGTT
>JAAKFC010000251.1 GCA_011065225.1 Chlamydiota bacterium | reverse complement strand
ATTTTTCTCCAACTAAAATCAACTTGCGTAAAGATGATGGTGATTTTATAACAACTGGTGAAGCTGATCATTCCATAGAAACAAAAGAATTTGCTGTAGATCGACAGAAATCTAGTGGGAGCTGTTTTCCAAAAGCTTCCAATATTTTTTCACTCGGACAAGATGTCCTATATATTGCGGCTCTTCCCTTTCATAAAGCTGCGACTACAGCTGGGAATGCCGGCCTCGCCATTTGGGATGGGGGAGTTGCTTGCAAAACAGCATTCATCGATAAAACAGAAACATTTTCTGAAGCAGTAAAACCAGCATTTGAGCGATTAAAAACCCTTGGAAAAGATGTTGCAGTTCTGTCAGTTCCCATAGCTCTAATGTATTGGCAGCCAAGTCTTTTGGGTTATAACATAGGCAATTCGCTCTATTATATAGCAAATGCTGCAGCATTGACCTATGCAGTATATAACCCAAAAGGAATGAAAGTGCATGTTGTAAATCTAGTAGAAGATAGACTCAATGTCAAGCCTTTAAAAGAATGGGATATGATCGAACTCAGCAAGAAACAATATGCATTCTCGATATTGGATGGCACGTATTCTCTTTCTCGACTTTTTGGAATGCATCTTATTGCGAAAACAACTGATGAAACACAAAGTGGTAAAAAGAGAACAGATTATGTCGAAAAAACAAAAAAAGATGAATAGGAAGGCGTAGCCTTCCCTTTTAGAGTCTGTCTATGAACCAATAAAATGAGTTCATAGACAGACTCGTAAACTCAGGGGGTAATTATGGCAATAGATAAAATTGGAACAGCGCTTCATGCTGCAATTGAAACTACTGGCTTAAATCGACATTGGAAGTCAGATAGCCAAACTTGGCAACAAGTTGAGGGGAACGAGAAAACCTATAACCATCATGTTCCTACGGGAAATGTCTATGTGCAGAATTCTCTAAATTGGGCCTTAGCAAAAGATTTTGCTGCCATTTACAGCGCACCTTATTTTTATGGGGCTGGTGCTGTTCGACATATGGGAAAAGGGCTTTGGGAAGGAGTACAAAAGCTTCAAGGTATCTGGGGAACATATAAACAGGTAAAAAATGAAGGGGGTTTCAATGTTAAAGAATATGCATCAAATGAAATTCATCATTTTAAAACAATCATCCCGCACTTTTTGCAAGCAGCAAAATATGCCGCTGTCGGAAGCGTCCTTTGGTGGGATCCTACCTTTTTTGGAATCGGGGGCTTTGGCTTTGGGACGGTGAGCACTGCTCTTATAGGGTATTCTCTTTATAATCCTATGGGATTTCACACACATCTTCATAAAATTGATGAATGGTGTCGAGCAGAAGATACGCCAGTACTTACAGATAATGAAATCCAAAGTTTGTCTGTAAAAGATTGGATAAAAGCCATTACAGATAGTTCGTTGCCGCTTTCTCGTTTATGGAATATGCACTGCGTAGGAAACATGAAAGAGACAATAGATGGCGAGCCAAAATTCACTGCAATTAAAAAGGAGCCTTCTCTAGATGAGGCAGAAACAGTTTTGGATAATAATAATGAAGAAGAAAAATCTGAAAAATTAAAAAAGGATGAATAAATCATAGGCGAGAGAAAAACTCCCGCCCCACTCATTTATGTCGGTAGCCTTTTATCAAAGAAAAAGTAGTGGGGATTTTTATACAACAGGAAAAGATTTTCTCATCCAGACAAAAGTTTTTTATGGCCATCTAGATTCCGAGTCAAAGGATTTCTATCGTAATGAAAGCGCGGGGCTGATTGCGAAAAAAGCTGCGGTCTTAGCCTTTTTTGCTATTCCTTACACCCCAGGGGCCGCGCTAGGAAATATCCTTTTATGTCTATCTGGAACAAAATCCTTTTCCAAAGCAAGCTATGACATTGCCAAACTCCCTATTTTTGGCCCTCTACTCTTTCTGACCAGTTGTTACACAACTGTTTTCCCTCTAAATGGAAGAAAGTGGATCGATTGGACAGAGCGCTTATGGCATGAGGTTGATCTGTCCTATGATATCCGCCATGGGATGTCTAAAAGAAAAACTGATGGCATGTCTTCTTCAGAGTTTTGGAGGAAAATTTTTCAAGAAGAAAAAATTCTCTTTGCTGGGTATTGCATGCAGAGGTATGGAAACTTAAACGATAAGATCAATGGGAAGCCAAAATT
>JAAKFC010000250.1 GCA_011065225.1 Chlamydiota bacterium | reverse complement strand
TTCCTCTTTTCCAAAAATTTGGCCCCTTCTTCTCAAGGCGCCAAAAGAATTCTCCCTTTTTGTGAAACTCCACTCGAATCTCTATCAGCAATTTCCTGAAGAAATTGCTACTCTCAAAAAAGAAGGAGTCCAGCTCATAGAAGATTTTCCTCCTATTTATTCTCTTCTGGCAAAAATGGATCTCTATATTGGTGACATGTCTTCGATTGGGTATGATTTTCTCGCTTTCACACGGCCGATGATTCTCCTCGCTCCTTCTGAACTGACAAAAGTAGGAAGATACGTGCCGCCAAAAGAATATTCTCAGCTTTTTTCTATCTGTGCGGAGGAGCTAAGCAGGCCTCTTTCTCCAAGTACTCTCTATGAAGAGACATTTGATGGAAATGTAAAGCGGCTTGACATGAACCTATCCTAATAAATTTCCTAGAGAGATCTAATGAAGTTTGATTCAGATTTTCTGAAAATTTTTGCAGGCAATATTTAATGAATATTGTCAAAAAAATTTCCCGGAAAGATGGATTAAAATTCGCAGGAGATCTGCTAGGAAATTTACTAGGATAGGTTCATATTTTGACTCTTGGAGCCGGATTCGTAGTTTCAACTAGTCTTAAATTTTCAATCGGCTAATATTTTTTCTATAAAATCTGGCTGAATTAAATCCACTTCATATTCAATTTCTTCTCTGTTTTCCAATCTTGAACTAGCTCGATAAACTTGATAATTTTGATTCTCAAGGAGTTTGACAATTTTTTGTCCTATCCAACCAGTTTTCCCTCCAAAGACTAAAAATACTTCCCCAGACTTCTCTTGTGAACAAAGATATGGTTGAAATATCAAAATACAAAGAAAAGTAATTTTTAATAAAAAACGGCAAATCATATCTGAACGCTTCCTATTTCAAGCGAATTTTTTGTCCTATTTTTTATGCAGGGAAGAATGGACTTCCCAAGGTATTCACCTATAGAAAGAGTCAACATTCATCATTCAAAGAAGATGAAAGGGACCCTTTATGCCCTTTCGACAAACAATGTCTAATGTAAAAAAAATCAACGATACCAGTTGGGCAAATCAGATAGCTTCCATAGAAGTAAACTCTTATCACTCCAAGCACCCTCTCCTTCTGTGCAATTTTCATTCATAATCACTAATGGTTTTGGGAAATTGAAAGGCGGTTTCATTAGATTAATTGGATGCCATTCACCTGATGGGACATCATAATTAGACCTAGATAAAAATGAAGTAGTCAATAGATACTTGCTTCCACTTTTCTTAAACAATTTGATTGCTCTATCAATATCTTTATATGAAAGATGTATAAGCGCATCCCGGCATAAAATTATGTCAGCTTTTGGCACCATCTGTCTTGAAATATCAAGATGAAGAAATGAATGCTTATTATCACCATATGCTTTTTGATTTACGAGTATCATCGGCTTTACGATATCAACGCCAATATACTGAGAAACCGGTAAATCCACATGGCGCATCCAATAAAAATCTCCGCAAGAAGCATCTACCATCACTTGGCAATTGAACCGTTCTAAAAGAGCAGGCATCTCCCTTCTAATCGTTTCTGTTTGTTCCATATCTGAGCCAACTCCAGATTTCGAGTCACCTCCCCAAGATCCGACCTCATAATAATGAGTAAATTTTTCCTCAATTTCACTTTCAGCATGAATAAGTTTGACTACCATATTGGCAGCTAATAAAAAGATCCAAAATTTCATAGTTTAATCCTTGTCAGTTGTTTAATAAAAAAATCCCAAAGTTTTTTTTGAATGAAAAAACGCAACATATAAGCATATTCATTAACGCAGAATTTTAAGGCTAGGTAGATTTTCGGAAATATAATCCTTCCTGACCAGTAAGTTTGCCACAAAATCTTCCGGAAGGTTCTCGGAGATTAGAAATGATTTTGACGCCTTTCTTTCAAATTCCTCAATTGCAGCTTGAGCTTCATAAAGACCAGAATCATCAAAAATAATAAAACCACCTGGAACAACTTTATCATATAGATTTTCTAAAACTACAAGGGCTGCAGAATATGCGTCTACATCAATTCTTAATAATGCAATCTTTTCAATCGGACAACTAGCCGGATCAGTTGTGTCATTCACCCAGCCTGGCAAAAATTCCACACCATGATTTTCATCTAAATTGAAATATGCAAAAGATTGGCGA
>JAAKFC010000025.1 GCA_011065225.1 Chlamydiota bacterium | reverse complement strand
GCAGGAGCAATCAGTGGTTCTACGATCAAGAGCTTAGCGTTTCTTTGCATTGTGCTGTGGCATTTGCGCAAGATTTTCACTGCATTATCGTCATCCCAATCATGAATAACTGATTTGAGTAAGTATGCATCACCATCGGGAGGGATATTTTTGAAAAAATCACCGGCAATCATTCCACATCGCTGCCCAAAATTTTTGAGATGGGGCTTTGCTTCCGAAATCACTTCAGGTAATTCGAAAAGCAAACCACGCATACGAGGGTATTTTTGCAAAAGTTCTGTCAAAAAGAGACCGATGCCTCCCCCAATGTCATACACAGTTGAAAACTTTCCAAAGTTATAGGCTTCGAGACAAGAAGCCACCACAAGCTGAGATTTTTCTTTCATGGCCTCGTTAAATAGCTTGGCAGAAGAGGGATTATCTCGAAAATATTCAAAGACCGGTTTTTGAAAGGTAAGCTCAAAAGCAGGAGTTCCCCTTTGTACACATTGATCGAGCTTGTCAAAACTGCGACTCATCTCGCAGCTGTAAAACAGGATCAAAGAGCGAAGGCTCTGAGGATGTTTTTCAGCAAGAATTGCGCTTGTATTCGTATTGGAAAAATTGCGTCCAGGTTTTTCTGTAAAAATGCCAACGCTTGCAAGCATGCGTAAAAGTCGATAGAGATTGTCTTCATCACTACTTGTCAATTCTGCTAGTTGCTCGATGCTTTTTGTTCCATTTAAAAGATGTCCAGCTACATCCATTTTAGCAGCGGTGTAAACGCCTTGGGCAATCCACTGCCCGGAAACAATATTGAGAAGTTCTTCTCTCTCCGATGAAAAAAGAAGAGAAATGCTTGTGAGAAAGAGAAATAAGTAACGCATATGAACCATTTTGCCATAGATGGGAATTTTTGCGTTGGAACTTTTTCATAATTTTGTAATAGACTCATTTTCGATCGCAAACTGTGAGGTAATCGATGCTAAAAAAACTGATAACACTTACATGTCTATTAACCAGTACAATTTTTGGAAATATCGATTCGACGATTCCCGTCCTCGATATGGAAGATTTTCAGAGTCCTGAAACAAGGGATAAGTTCGTTCAAGAACTCTATGAAGCTTTTAAAGAAGTGGGATTTATTGCAGTGATCAATACAGGTATTGATCAACAAATTCTCGATGATGCCTATGCAGCAATGGAAGTTTTTTTCCATAGACCTCTAGAAAACAAAATGGAAGCTCTCGATCCTGAAAAGGCAGGGGAGAGAGGATATACTCCTGGTGAATCTGCTAAAGGAGAAGCAGAAAAAGATTTCAAGGAATTCTATAGCATCGGACGTGATTTAAACTCCACTGAACGAGAGCGTCTCGGTATTTGGAAAAATGTCTGGCTAGAAGGTGGCGATTTTCAGAGTGCTTTTTCTGCTCTTTATCAAACGCTTGAATCTTATAAAGAGCAATTCGAAAAAGCAATTGCAAGCGCGATAGGTGTTGAAGAAGATTTTTTCACTAAGATGACATGTGATGGTGATGTTCTCTTGCGCGCCATTCACTATCCTGCAAATCCCTCAAAAAATCAATTTTGGGCAGCCGAGCACACAGACATTGGTCTCATGACAATTTTGCCTCGTGTTACTGCTGCAGGTTTGCAAGTGAAAAATAAAGAAGGTGAGTGGATCGATGTGAAAGTTCCAGAAGATGCCTTCATTATCAACGTAGGAGATCAACTCCAAAATATTACGAATGGAGAGTTCCATAGCTGTCGCCATCGTGTTGTTGCAAATGGAGAAGGATACGAGCGCTATGCAGTTGTGTTCTTTGTTCATCCCAAAAGTGAAGATCGGGTAGATCCTGTTCCACAATGCATTGAACGGACAGGAGGAGTACAGAAGTTTGCCAATGCCACTCGTCTTGAACTCTTAGAAGAAAGGCTTATTGATCTCGGCCTAGCACCCTATTCGATGATGGAGCATCTCGCAGAAAGTGGTCTGATGGATCGTTTAGTCGATCTTGGAAGAGCAAGTCCTGAGGCAATGATGCGACTCAAAGAAGAAAATCTTGCCAGTGAAAAAGTCCTCAAAGAACTCGAGCGGATCAATTCAAAGAAAGAGATTTATTTTGATGCGACAATTCCCGTCGTTGATATGAATGAATATCTCAATCCAGAGACTAAAGAAAAGTTTCTGAGTGAACTTACGCAAGCTTGCAAAGAAGTGGGTTTTTTTGGCGTAGTCAATACTGGTGTGAATGCAGAAGTTCTAGATGCTGGCTATAAGGCTATTGAAGATTTCTTTGCTCTTTCTTTGGGAGAAAAAATGGAAATTCACGATCCTGGGATCAATGGCCAGAGAGGGTATATCCCCGGCGAAGCTGCCAAGGGAGAAGTAGTAGGAGATTTCAAAGAGTTTCTCCATGTGGGAAGAGAACTTTCTGATGAAGAACTCGAGCGGAGACATTTTTGGAAAAACATTTGGCCAGAAGATGGAACTCTGAAAGAGGAGCTTTATAATCTTTTTTTAGCTTTAGAAGAGCATGAAGTGATAATTGAAAGTGCTTTGGCAGAAGCCATTGGAATGCCTAAGGACTTTTTTACCAATATGACAGCGGATGGAGATGTGCTCTTAAGAGCGAGTCACTATCCTGCAAATCCTCCAATAGACCGAATCTGGGGAGCCGAGCATACAGATATTGATCTCTTTACCATTTTGCCCCGTGCCACAGGGAAAGGTTTGCAATTGAAAAATAAGGAAGGAAAATGGATCGATATCAAAGTTCCTGAGAATGCTTTCATTGTGAATGTAGGGGACATGCTTGAAAATATCACCAATGGGGAATTTCATAGTGGGTTGCATCGTGTCATTGCAGATGGAAAAGATTATGAGCGCTTTTCAATGGTACACTTCATTCATCCGCGTGCAGAGGATCGACTCGATCCTTTGCCCCAATGTATCGAGAGAACCGGTGGCGAGCGAAAATATGCCAATGCGACTCGCATGGAACTCTTAGAAGAGCGTCTTGTTGATCTCGATCTTGCTTCATACCCGATGCTGCAGGACTTAGCAGAATCTGGACTGATGGAAAGACTCATCGAAGTAGGGCGTGCCAGTCCTGATGCCATGCGCAAACTGCGTGATGCAGGGCTTGCGAGCCCCGATGTTCTCGATGAACTTGCCAAGATGGAAGAAGAGCTTTATACACATCGTGAATGAAGAATTGGTTTTTCCCTTCATCGGAAATCCCTGCCTTTCGAATCTTCTCCATTGGCCCTAATTCATTGAATAGGCCCTGCTTCGGAGGCAGAAAATCTGGTGCGCAAGCTTTGGTAAAATTGCCGATTTTTGAATCGGAATGTGTATAACTCTTCGAAAAAAGCCGGTTGTAAAATAGAAAAGCATGCACTAAAGTATGTGAGATTTGAAGCTATTGAGAGATTATTATGGCTGTAAATTTGATTAGCAATCAAAACTACCAAAAAGAAAATTTGTTTTTAAGTTGGAAGCAAAGGCCTAAAGAAATCCAGTCAACAATTACAAGGGTTTTTGAAAAATTGGCCACAGATACTTTTAGTAATTGGGGGCTTTTCAATGGAACTGATGAATACCTTACGTGCGGTATTTTTGAACAAAACTTGTTAAAAAAAATGATTTTGAGAGCCCCTGACCAACAAGATTTTTACGTTTTAGATATTGGAGCTGGGAATTTTCAATGGGGTGACTCTCTTCTCAATTTTTTCCAAGAAGAAAAGGAGATCCCTTCAGATGTGACGGTCCACGTCATTAGTATGAGAGGGGAAAGCCATCGCGGCCAAGTAGAAACCAAGTATGGTCGGCATAAGGGTTACAATTTCGGGAGCTTTAAAATCGAAGAACTCGAAGCCGAATTAGAAAACCGGGGTCTTTTTCTAGGCAAATGCGTAGATCTGATTGTATCAAAGTGGTGTTTCCGCCATCTAGTAGATCCTACAGGAACTTTCGCTCAAGCCTATAATCTTCTTCGACCAAAATCGGGACTTATTCTCATGGATGGATTCTTTTACCTCTATGAGAAGGGACATTCATCAAATGATGAAAGTTCTTATGAGCGAACATTTGATTTTTTACTGGATGCAAGAGTTCCTTTTTTAATTTCAAACTATGGAAGGATATGTCGTTCACTTCCTCAATTTGTTTTAAAAAGAGCTGATGAGAAGCCATTACAATTGGAAATGGAATATGCAGGCATGGTGAGTTGCAATAATAAGCAAGTTGGATCATATCGTATCTGCAAGTTCAAGGGAGCATCTCAAAGTCGGGGGCAATGGCAAATTAAACTACCATGTCCAGTAACAGATCTCACAGAATCTTATGCCTACTGGGGAAATAAAGATTTGTTTAAATTTTTGGAGAATAATAAGGTTCTCGTGGGATCTTCTAATACCTGGTTTCCTATAGAGCAAAAGAAAATAGAAAAAACTACATAATTAAACAATTTATATTTCTTATTGAAGTAAGACTATTTATCAATGATGTGCTTAGAGACCTGCTCTGAATTAAATTTTGCACTCCTGGAAATCTTTGGGACCTTTTTCATTTTTTTTGCTCAGCCATGTTAATTTAACATTGTCTTCGCTCAAAAAATAAAAAATCTCTCCAAATCGTCCTTCATGCCTGCTAAAATTTAATTCAGAGAAGGTCTCTTAAACTCGCCATTTTTTTGCAGCGTTTTGCGTTGTTTTGTCCAATCCCACCAATCAGTGGATTCTCCAGTCCTAGCCTCATGGATAATGGCGGCAAAAACATCCCAAACACATGGATCTTGGCGCTTCCCAGTTCGTCTCTCAAGTTCTTGAAATAAGAAAGTCGGATTTTGAGATGCCAATTCTTCAACATTATTGATGTCAAGAATTGCCAAATCTCCAAGAAATGCTTTTCCTACATTTTTTAAATTTTTTAACTGTTTCACTTTAATCTCCTATGAAAGATGATCAATATCTCTTTCTGAGAATCTTCTAACCCAATTTTCAATAGGTCGAAAAATTCGTTTTTCAAGGGAAGAATGGGTTACCCAATTACTATCATAAAGAGCGCGATAAAAAATTTTAGCTGCTTCAGGATCCTCTGTGATTTTTAGAGCTTTTTTACGAATATATTTTTCTCGCTGTCCAAAACGATATGCACCAATCAAATTAAATAGAAGATGAGAAGAAAAGAGAACTGCAGGAATCGTATAATACCATGGAATGCGATTAGATATAAACTCAGTACAAAACGCGCCCCCAAAAATGGACAGGAGTATAGATAAAGGTAAAAAAATCTCATTATTTTTGTGTATCATTTGAAAAGCTGGAGAGAATTTCTTCGGCTTTTTTCTTGTCTTCAGAGCGCACTAAAAGACGCATTCCTTGGACCTGGGCAAGATGGGGCATCATTCCTCCCGCATCTTCTGGTTGAAGGATGCAAAAGATTCCAGCTTCATCTAGAGCTGATTTTAATGTTTCGGCTTGGATTCTACTGGAAGAAATATTTAATACGACTAATTCACTCATAAGTATATTTAAAATTGTTTCGGTTTGAAGATTAATAGAAATTTCCATTTCGGTCAATATTTCCCGGCTCCGATCCTTTAGGAAATTCTCATTCGCAGATTCAGTAAGAAGACGATCACGCTCCTCTAAAAGATCTGCAATTTGAGGGCTAAATAGACAAATCATTCCACTCAGCCATTGGTTTGCGAGCCAAGAAGACTCGGGGAGATCAATCTGGAATCCATGCAGGTGAGAGGAGAGCTCTTTTGCTGTTTTCCATAAATCGCCTGTGACCCATTGGTTGACAGTGAAGAGGCTTTTAGGCTGGCCTTTTTCATCGATTGAAATGCCAATCAAATGAGATTGCTTTTTGCCATCTCTTACGAAAACATGAAAGTGCCCATGTTCACTTTTGCGATGTGCATGATAGAAATATTCTGATGCATTGTTTTCATCGATCACATTTTCTTCTGGAAAATGATCATATTCATAAAATGTGCGCCCTGTCGATAAAAGCTCCTTCACCACATTGGGTTGATTTTGGATTTCCTTGCCAGCTAGCAACATCTGCTCAAGCTGTTTATTGGGTAGAGAAGAAAGTTTTTCTGCATTCCAAGAAAGCATGTGGGGAGGATGTGTTTTGACCAGATTCTTTTTGGCGAGGCAAAATGCAACTATAGCCAAAACGCAGACGATGAGCCATTTGATTTTCATAAAAATCCTTTTAACAAAAACAAAAGTGCGATATCACGAAAAAAAGGAGTTGAGCTATGCGATTTAATTTTTCATCTGCAATTTGGGCATCCATTCTTGCTACAATTATCATGACAATCGTCATGTATTTTTTGGATATGAATATCATGGTAGCGCTGGGTATGGCAGCTGGCATGGAGGGCACTACGATTCTTGTTGTAGGTGGATTGATCCATCTTTGCGTGGGAATTGTCTATGGTCTTATTTATGCCCTCATTTTTGAACCAATATTAAAGCGTTTGCCTGGATTTCTTGCAGGTGCGTTTTATTCTCTTTTGGCTTTTTTTATAGCGCTTTTTTTCATGGGGCCTTTTTTGCAATCTATTGGAAAGTTCTTTGGTGCAGAAAAAAAGATCCACGCGATGTGTGCTCCTTGCATGCCTGCAGCAAAACCAAAAAGTACTATGTCCCCCAGTCCCTGTCATCCTTGTATGTCAAAAGCAACTCCAAAACCTTTGCACAATCCCTGCAATCCATGTGGCGGACGCGGTGGAATGGCAATTCTTTGGAGTCTAGTGAGTCATCTTGTGTATGGGATTGTATTGGGATGGGCCTATCGTCCGAGGATTAAAAAAGCCTAAAAGCTTTCATTTGGCTTTAAAAAACGCCATTTGCCCTCGGGCAAGTCGCCAAGCATGATTCTGCCAATGCGCACGCGCTTTAGGCCAATTGCCTTTAGATTCACTTGCTCGCACATTCTTCGGATTTGTCGTTTTTTCCCTTCTCGCAAGACGAAACGAAGGACTTGGGTCTCTAATTGATCGATCTTGGCAGGTTTTAACGGCTTGTCATCTAAAGAGAGTCCTGTTTTGAGCTTTGCAACCTTCTCCTTGGAAATCGTTCCTTCTACTCGGACGAGATACTCTTTTTCCATTTGGGAATTTTCTCCAATGAGCTTTTTGACAAGGACCCCATCTTCGGTCAAGACTAAAAGTCCCTTAGAATCGATGTCAAGGCGACCAGCAGTATTGAGATTGCGATAGGACATGGGAAGAAGCTCTACTGCTTCTTTATATCCCTTTTCTGGCTGGGTTGAAACGTAGCCAATGGGTTTATTCAAGAGAATTGTCACCTTGCTCTTTTGTTTTTTCTGAGCGGAAGATGCAAGAGCAATTTTGGCATCAGGTGCAACTCGAATCCCTAACGTGGAGACCACTTGCCCATCGACGAGAACCTCGCCTCTCTCAATGTAGCGATCAGCCTCTCGCCTTGAGCAGACGCCCCTTTCTGATAGAAGTTTTGATAAACGAATTTTATCCATATCGAATCAAATCGTCATACATCTGTCCAATGTGGGATGAATGCCCAGCTGACTTTTGCACCCTAAAGTGGTCTTCAAAATCATCGGAAATATACCAATAGGAATTTTCAGGGAAAATACCGCTTTCAATTCCTCTATTGAGAATGGCTGTTGTTGCTTTCGCATTTTTATATTCCCAATACTCGACTGCGCGGACATATTGCTTGCGATTGGTTTTCCCCAGGTAGGCTAATGAATCAATACGCTGTAGTTCTGGATCATTGGCAGCATTGTGCATCTCAAATAATACTGTAGTAAGAAGTGCTGCAGGCGAGCGGCTTTTTGTGGTATAAATTGTCCGATCTCCCCCGCTCCAATATCCGTCAAATTTTTTTGATAAATGATGATTCATTTCGATATATAATGGACCGTTTTTAAGGATTTGATCAATCAAATTGTTTACCTCGGGCATTTCTCGGAGCAATGCAAAAACTTGCCGTAATTCTGGAGCACAATAGAGCTCCTGTGTCGATTGTTCTATTTGCTTCCCATATGAAATAGAAGAAAGGCTTAAATTAGAAAATATACAAAATAGTATTATAATAGCTTTTTGAAACATAGCGATTACAATTATGCATAAAAAGAGGGATTAAACTCAACCTGATGCTGGAAAAAATTCTCGGTCTGGATGATGAAACAGAACGACTGTGATGACAGCAATTCCCATAAAGGCTGCGAGGAGTAAAAAAGCTCCTTGATAATTGCCCGTTAAATCAATCATCCACCCGGTAAGTAGAGGGGCAATAATGCCTCCAAGGGAGAGGCAGCTGGATGTGATTCCTTGAGAAGAGCCTGAACGCTCCTTTGCGACATCGATATTGGTGCTGAAAAAAGCGGGTTGGGGCAAGAGGCCAAAACCAAGGCCTAGACTCAAATAAAAAATGGAAAGTCCCAAGGTACTGGTAAAACTCAATAAAACAAAAAAAATGGTTGCTAAAAGCTGGCTGGTCCAAATGATATGAGAACGGCCATAGCGTCTACTGCCCGTCTTATTATACAGCCAATCGGAGAGAAAGCCTCCGGCTTTCAAGAAGACGCAGCCTACAAGCCATGGGATGGTTAAATACCAACCTACACTTTTGAGATCCAAGCCATGTTGGGAGAGAAAATAGCCTGGGAGCCATAGTGTGGCAAAAAAGAGCATGTAACCAAAGGCAAAATAGGCGATGTTATTGGCAATCAGAGCTGGATGTGTCAAGATATAACGCCAATCAATAGGGGATTCTTCAAGTTCGGAGTCCGAGGAAAATGAGGCGAGGTATTTTTTTTCTTCCTCACCGACATAGGGGCATTCTTCAGGGCGATCGCGAAAAAAATGGTACCAGATGAAAGCCCAAATGATTCCAGCCACGCTGATGATGATAAACATCATTCTCCAACCAAAATCTGAAACTAAATACGAGGTGATGGGTGCGCCGATAACGGAGGAAAGGGGAATGGCTACGAGACTGAGTGAAAGTGCTCTTGCTCTTTCAGTAGGAGAAAGCCAATCGAAAATGGAGCGAGACATCGCAGGAAAGTGGGGCCCTTCGGTCACTCCGAGTAGAAAACGCATGCCAATGAATACCCAAAGTCCTGTGGCAAAACCAAGCATTGCGATGCACAGAGACCAAGCAATCGCAGCTATGGGCCATACACGCCTTGGCTTCCAAATATCTACCATCCATCCTCCTAAAGAGGTCAATAGGGCGTAACCAACACCAAAAGCGGATAAAATCATGCCAAACTGGGTATCATTGAAGTGAAATTCTTCTTTTAAAGGCCCAATGGCGAAGGAAATTGCGGACCGGTCGACAAAATTGATAAGGGTGATGAAAAAGATCAGTGTGACGATGACCCATCGATATTGCAATTTTCTTTTTTTTTGCATAGCGTCCCTTCAGCTCCATATTCGAAAGGAAGGGATCATAACGGATCGAAAAAAAATATGGGAAGAATTTTTGTTAAAAAAAGAAATATGACTATAGTGCAAAATAGGAGGAGAAATATGATTTTAAAAGGAAAAGTTGCCATTGTTACAGGTGGAAATAGTGGAATTGGTGCTGCAATTGTCCTGGAGCTTGCTAGACAAGGTGCCAACATCGTCATCGATTATATTTCTCATCCAGAAGCAACGGATGCATTAGAAAAGCAAGTGGCTGCTCTTGGTGATCAGGCCATCGGAGTCGAGGCAGATGTGAGCAAAGTGACGGATCTTCAAAAGCTTGTCGATGCTGCTGTGCAAAAATTTGGTCGTTTAGATGTCATGGTCAACAATGCAGGGGTCGAAACGCGTACCTCAGTTCTTGATACGACAGAAGAGCAATATGAAAAGGTATTAGAGATCAATCTCAAAAGTGCATTTTTTGGAACGCAGATCGCAGCCAAGCAAATGATCAAACAAGGCAGTGGGGGACGTGTGATCAATATTACGTCTGTGCATGAAGATTGGCCGATGCCGGGTAATATTGCGTATTGCCTTTCCAAAGGAGGCGTACGCATGCTCACGCGCACAGCGGGAGTAGAACTGGCAAAGCATAATGTTCTTGTTGTTGGAGTTGCTCCTGGTGCTGTTGCCACACCAATCAATCTTACCACAATGAAAGATCCGAAGTTGATGGCGAAGTTGAATGCAGCAATTCCTCTAGGGCGTATGGCAAAACCCGAAGAAATCTCTAGTGTCGTCGCTTTTTTAGCAAGTGACGCTGCATCGTATATGACAGCCACCACTATCTTTGCTGATGGTGGAATGATGCAACAAAGCCCAGGCCTATGACCTTGTCATTAACAGAAGAAGGAAAAAGACTCGATGAGGTTCGGTGCGGCAAAGCTCCTTGGCGATTGTGGGGACCTTATTTAAGCGAGCGGCAATGGGGCACGGTACGCGAAGATTATAGCACTGATGGCAGTGCTTGGGAGTTTTTTCCTCATGATCATGCACGTTCTAGAGCATATCGTTGGGGAGAAGATGGGATAGCCGGTATTTCTGATGACAAGCAAAGGCTCTGTTTTGCTCTTGCTCTTTGGAATGGCAAGGATCCCATTTTAAAAGAGCGGTTATTTGGTTTGACCGGGAGTGAAGGCAATCACGGAGAAGACGTAAAAGAATATTACTTTTACCTCGATAATGTCCCTACCCATGCATATATGAAATATCTCTATAAATATCCACAAGAGGCATACCCTTATGCGGATTTAGTAGAAGAAAACAAAAAGCGTACACACACAGATCCTGAGTATGAACTGCTAGATACTGGGATTTTTGATGAAGATCGCTATTTTGATGTTTTTGTCGAATATGCCAAGGATACTCCCGAAGATATCTTGATCCAAATCAGTGTGGCCAATCGGGGACCCGAATCGGCAACATTGCATTTGCTGCCGACTCTTTGGTTTCGCAATATGTGGTCCTATAATCCAAAATGCGAAAAACCAAAGCTAATCCTCGAAAAAAAGAATCTCATCAAAGCCTCTCATCCTGATCTTGGAGTCTATTGGCTCTATTGTGATCAACCTAAGACTATTCTCTTTACAGAAAATGAGACGGATAAAAAGAGAATATTCCATACAGAGAATGATACGCCTTATGTCAAAGATGGTTTCCATAAATTCGTGATCCAGGATGATCATCAAGCTGTGAATCCAGACAACCTTGGCACCAAAGCCGCCGCGCACCATATTTTACAAGTTGGCGCCGGGGAAACAGTTGTTGTGAAGCTATATCTCAGTACAAAGAATAACCTTGCAGATCCTTTTGGAAAACCATTTGAAGAAGTTTTTGAAATGCGTAAAACTGAGGCCGAGGATTTTTATCAGCAAGTGACCCCATATCCCATGCCAGAAGATATGCGCAATGTGCAACGCCAAGCCTTTGCAGGGCTTTTGTGGAACAAACAACTTTATCATTATGATGTGAGAACCTGGCTGAAAGAAGACTCGGAAGGTTGTCCGCCCCCCGAAGAGCGCAAAAAAGGACGAAACAGTGGTTGGTGGAATCTTGATGGGTATGACGTGTTTTCCATGCCTGATAAATGGGAATATCCCTGGTTTGCTGCTTGGGATCTTTCCTTCCATACTGTTGCAATCGCTTTGATCGATCCCGATTTTGCCAAAAATCAGCTCCTTTTGCTCAATAAAGAGTGGTACATGCATCCCGATGGGCAGATTCCCGCATATGAGTGGGCCTTTAGCGACGTCAATCCACCAGTTCAAGCATGGGCAGCCCTGCGGATTTATCAGATTGAAAAAGCGTTGTATGGTCGCAAAGATCGGAGTTTTTTAGAGAAGATATTTCAGAAACTTTCCCTCAACTTCACCTGGTGGGTCAACCGCAAAGATGCCGATAATCGCAATGTATTTGAGGGAGGATTTCTCGGTCTAGACAATATCGGGGCTTTTGACCGAGATGAAATTCCAAAAGGGGGCACTTTGTATCAGGTCGATGGAACTGCCTGGATGGGGATGTATTGTCTCAATATGCTTCAAATCGCTCTTGAACTTGCCATCGAGGACCCTGTCTATGAAGATATGGCGACCAAATTTTTCGAGCACTTTGTCTATATCGCAGATGCGATTAACAATATTGGCGATCACACAGAAGGACTGTGGGATGAAGAAAAAGGGTTCTATTATAGCCTCTTGAAACTCGAAGATGGTACGAAGATAAAAATAGAAACCGACACTCTCGTAGGTTTGGTGCCCCTTTTTGCCGTTGCTCCCAATAATCCCAAAATCAATGATCTTTTTCCTGACTATCGAAAACGCTTTCAATGGTTCGTAGAGAATGAACCAGAACTCTTAGATCAGGTGCTAGAACTGGACAAAAAAGAAACAGATGGGAGCTTCATGCTTTCATTGGTCTCTCCAGAAAAACTGAAACGCATCCTTGAAAAAACACTCAATGAGAAAGAGTTTTTGAGCCCATTTGGGGTTCGATCTGTCTCACAGCGCCATGCTGCAGATCCTTTTATTCTTAAACTTGGAGGCCAAGAATTCAAACTCAACTATGAGCCTGCAGAATCCTCTACTTCTTTGTTTGGGGGCAATTCTAACTGGAGAGGGCCCATCTGGTTCCCACTCAATTTTCTCATGATCGAGTCTCTGCAGAAGTTCCATTACTATCTCGATGAAAGTTATCAAGTAGAATGTCCAGCAGGATCGGGAAAGTTTTTATCCCTTTGGGATGTTTCTATGGAACTCACCCATAGGCTCATTCAAATTTTTCTGAAAGATGAGAATGGAAAAAGACCTGTTTACGGTGGAATTGAAAAATTCCAAAATGATCCGCATTGGCAAGATTACATCCTTTTTCATGAATATTTTCATGGGGATAATGGTGCAGGACTTGGTGCAAGTGCTCAGACAGGATGGACGGGGCTCATGGCAAAACTCATCCAACAATATGGAGAATATGTTCTGCAGCATAAATCACCACAAACAATTGAAAAACGTCGAATAGGACCAGTATAAGTGAGACTATGGAAAAATATGATGTAATCATTATCGGCACAGGTGCTGGAGGGGGAACTCTCGCGCGTCATCTTGCAGGGTCTGGAAAAAGGATCCTCTTGCTTGAACGGGGAGGATGGCTCAAGCGAGAAGCCGAAAATTGGAGCGCCGAGTCAGTCTTTGTAGACAATCGATACATTTCTCCCGATACGTGGTTTGACAAAGACGGAAAATCCTTTCAACCACAAGTCCACTATTTTGTGGGTGGGGCGACAAAA
>JAAKFC010000249.1 GCA_011065225.1 Chlamydiota bacterium | reverse complement strand
GACAACAGTCGGTCCATTTCCGTCTGTAGTATGCCACATGACAGTCATGGTTGTTGCTGGATCCCCCTTCCAAGTCAAATAGAGGATTTCTGGGTCTTGCGCCCATCCAAATGAGAAAAAAAGGATAAAGTATAGAAGATAGTGTGAGAGTCGCATTTCTCACACTGATAACAAGAAAAGATATAGTTGTAAAACCAAAAATCAAGTAGCAATTATGGGTATAACTAGATAGCATCTTTTTTTTCAGTGCGATAATTAAGATCCCATTTTTTCAAGAACTGGTATGCCTGTTCGATATCGTTGGATAGATTGCGGTCTTCATCAAGAAAAGGAACAGTGGCTCGAAAGTCTTTGTATAAGATCTGAATATCACGGCCTGATTTCAAATTCGGTTCTTTTTTCATTCTCAGATCCCATGCTTGAGCTGCATGTAAGAGTTCAAGACCTGCAAGGTAGTAGAGATAGTCCAGAGCATCGCGGAAATGGCTAATCACCTCCGGAGCGTTCGTTGCATGATCTTCCATTCCGCCGGCAATGACAAGAAAATCAGCTGAACTGGGGTTGCTGAGAAAGCGGATATGGCTATCTATATGAACAAAGGATTTCTGAATCGTGCCATAGGCAATTACCCCTTCTTTTGGACTTAGAAAGCGGGATAGTCCAGTGAATTTAGGATCTGCCAGTATTATCATTCGCCGGGCAGAGTTTTTGGACACATGACTGAGAGCTACACCTAGCGTTTCAAACTTGAGCAACCAAGTGATTGGTTCAAAATTCGCAGAGGGAACCACAGCACCCTGTATTCCTTTTTCCTCAACATAATATGATCGTTGTTGACTCTTTGCATTTGCTGGCAAAGTTGCATCTAGGATAACAGCAGGGTTGTCGTCGGAAGAATTTAACTCGATTTCTAGCTGTTTTGTAATGATACCAAGGATATCTAGTAATGCACCCTCCACTTGAGTTGCTGTCCTAAAGCTTAATGGATCTTGTAGAGCTCGATCTTTGGAAAGTTCTAGAAGATAGCTTCCTTCCAAGTGTTTCCATGCCTTCATCGCAATGGTCTGCTGTCCGCAATAAGGTCTTACATCCTGTACTTCCTTTAGAAGAGGAGCAATGTTGCCATTTAAGCCTTCTAAACTCATGCAATAGATCAGGGTGAATTTGCTCAGCAAGGCTTTACAATCGAAGATTGCTAGGGCTCCTAGTGCCGAAGAATAGGCATTGGAGCTAATGATCGAAAGAGCATCCTTACCAAAGGGAGTTATAGGTTTAAGTCCAGCTTCTTTTAAAGCCTTTGCCGCTGGCATTTTTTTCCCATGATAAAGGACCTGCCCTTCTCCCATCAGTGCAGTGCCGAGATCAGCCAAGATGCCGATATCTGCTTCACCAATCGAACCCATCTCATACATAACAGGATGGATTCGATAATTCAAAAAATCCACCATTCTTTCCACGATCGCAGGTTGGATACCGGTTACACCCTTTACCATTGCATTAATCCGATTAACAATCGTGGCACGGACAGCGTCTTCGGCAAGTTCTTGACCAAAGCCAATGCTGTGGGATAAGAGGAGGCGTTTATTAAACTGTTGTGAAAGGTGTAGAACTTCTGGATTGATGACATTTCCTTGAAAGATCGTCTGATCTTTATTAAGTCCAACACCTCGATTTAAGCCATATACAGGAATATCTTTTCGTGCTGCAGCGAGAAGGAGCTGATTTGATTTTTCAAGGCGATTATAAACTTCTGGCGGAATGATAACTTTCCGATATTTGCGCGCTACTTCGACGACGTTTTGAATCGTAAGCCCTTCGCCTGTCAATTCAAGGGGAGGCAACTCCTGTGCTACACAAGAGGAACTTATGAGACTAACCAAAGCGATAAGACCAAGGATAAAATACTTTAAATCCAAAAAACAGCCCACAAAATAATTTTACCTAGAGATATAAGTCTTGAGACTATTGCAAAAATGCTTTTGTCAGAGAAATTTTGAATTTAATGACTCAATTACTTTTGCAATGGTCTCAACTTGGGGTTGAAATTACTGCTTCACGTCGGGTTCTTCTTTCTTTTCAACAACAGTTTCTCCAGAAGGTTGTACTTCAGTGATTGCCACCTTAAGGACTTCAATCTTGGAACCGTCGACCATTTTGAGAATAACAGATTTGTCTTTGATCTGATCCACATTGCCAATGATTCCCATTGC
>JAAKFC010000248.1 GCA_011065225.1 Chlamydiota bacterium | reverse complement strand
TCAACAGGTTGAACATCATAGTGTTGGTAAATGAGCAGGGTTGGGCGATCTTTTCCTGCTTTCGTGTGCTTGGCAAAAACAACAGGTTGTCCTGAAGTCTTCCAACTCGTCGCTTCTAAACCAATTTTATTGAGATAGGAGACGAGCCAATCCGCACACTTTTTTGTATCACTGTCATACTGAGGATCTGTGGCAATGGTTTTGAATCGTAAGAAAGTAAAAAAGTCGTGAAAAGTGGACTCATGATGATCTGAGAACCAGTTTTTGAGATCAGATAGATTCATGACCTCAAGTATACCTCACGGAATTAATTTCCGATAGACGAGATCTTTGAGGATTGAGGTGCGCGATCATTGAGAAGAGACTGAGCACTTTCAAGCAAATATGCTGCGAGGATTTCATCTCCTTCACAAGTCATTTCCACTTGCATTTTTCCGTCTTCAGTTGGCTCGTCACAACTGATTTTAATTGTACAGGCATTCTTCTTAGGTCGTCTTCGCATCTCAACTCATTACGTTATTGGTTCTTTTCCTGATAAATCTCATATGGTGTATTTATATGCAAATAAAAACAAATTTGTTATTCTTTTTCAGCAAAGCAGGAGTCAAAAAGTGCAATTCTTTAAAAGAATATTTTTATTTTTAATCGTTAACATTCTTGTCCTTACCATGGTTTCGATAGTGCTGAGCATTTTTAACGTTCAGCCCTATATTTCGCAATATGGAATTCAATATTCTGACCTTTTGATCTTTTGTCTCATATGGGGTATGGGTGGTGCATTTATTTCACTTGCACTCTCTCGCATCATGGCCAAGTGGATGATGGGAGTGAAAGTCATTGATCCAAAAACAAACGATCCTCACTTAAAAGGACTCCTCGATATCGTCCATCGGTTAGCACAAAAAGCACGTCTTCCCGAAATGCCTGAAGTAGGGATCTACAAATCGGCAGAAGTCAATGCCTTTGCAACAGGTCCCACACAAAGACGGTCACTTGTGGCAGTATCATCAGGACTTTTGGAAAACATGAGCAAAGACCAAATTGAAGGCATTCTCGCGCACGAGATTACCCACATTACAAATGGGGATATGGTGACAATGACGCTTTTGCAGGGCGTTGTGAACGCCTTTGTGATGTTTTTAGCACGCGTTTTAGCGCTCATTCTTTCTGGATTTGGTCGTGGGAATAGACGAGGATCCTATGGTTCATTTGTAATGTTCACCATTCTTTTCCAGCTCGTTTTCATGGTACTCGGAACACTCGTGGTCTTTTGGTATTCGCGTAAAAGGGAATACCGTGCAGATGCAGGAGGGGCTCATTTAGCTGGCAAGGAAAAAATGATTTCTGCGCTTGAGGGACTGAAAGCCTATGTGAAACGGCGTGTTCCAACAGCACAAAAAGAATCGCTGCAAACCTTTAAAATTTCTACGCCCACAAAAACGGGCTGGGCACTTCTTTTTGCTTCGCATCCCCCTCTAGAGATGCGTATTGAGCGCTTAAGGAAACACTGAATAACTGCTTTGCCAGAAATTCGAGTCAAAAGGGCTGAAAAAGTTAATTTGGAGATCGTAATTAACTCAGAAGAGTTAATAGAGATTGAAAATTAGCTTTTTCAGATGCTTTTGGCCGAAGAGCTGGCGAATGAGTTGTTCAGTGTTTCCTTAAAACAAATTAGACATTAACATCAAAATTGGAGGTTTTAATGAGTTCTAATAGCATTTCTTCTGATGTTCCAGATTACTGGTAGCTTCTTCCTGAAACAGAAATAACTGATCTAGAAATTTGATAGTCAAACTATACACATCCCAGTTCAAGAATTGGAATTTTGGCAAGGAGGCCCTCAAATTTTCGGTCTGCGACGAGCTTCAGTGTTCATAGACACGGAGCGAGAAAAAGAAGGAAAATTTGAGGAATAGCCGACGCCGTCAAAAACCAACTCTTGAACTGGGATGTGTATACATTCACTGATAACACATCACAGCTAGAGAAAAACTTGGAGCTAAAAGAACGAGAGATTGAAGATTTAAAAAAACAACTCAGAAAGAAATATCAAAGTTATACGCAACAATAATGAAAAAAAAATGTAGTGATTTTGGAACTATTGCCTGAGAATCAAAGACAATCTCATGGGAGGTAGATTTATTTCCTTCCTATCAGCATTCGAATCGTGAATTTTCGCCTGGCAGATGTGTGTTATTATAACCAAGAAAGCTGAAATGTATAGATTGCTCGAAAGCC
>JAAKFC010000247.1 GCA_011065225.1 Chlamydiota bacterium | reverse complement strand
GCTGTTGTCAGATATTGAGAAGAGTTGGAGAAACTTGCATAACAGTGTCCCATCTTTGTCCCATTTGCAGAGAGCGTCTGCCTGTTCTACTTCACGATTAAAAAAAATTATTGTTGTAAGAAACCTGATGTTTAAGACAAGACAAGACAAGAATTAAAATAAGCTTTTATCTTTTGAAACAATAAGGATTCTGATATATTTTATATTCTTAATTACAGGAGTCTTTATGCTAAAGAAATTAATTCTTCCCCTCTTTCTTTTATCCAGCATTTGCACTAATAACATATTCGCAGATCTCATTGTTTTACCTAGACAAGAAAGCGGTGGCAATCTAAATGACTTACATCTAAAATTTTGTCGGGAATTTTCAAGACGTAAAGCTCAATTACGCACTAGACCAATGAAACTGTAGTAAAAACTATTTAATTTCTCTCTCTTTCATCATCCTTTGCTAATAATGTTGAGCTAGAGGTATAATGTACTGCTAAATTAAGGAGATTGTATGAATACAATAGTAGCATTTTATCCTAATGTACCACACGAAATCACTATAAATCGCAACTGGTCTTGCCGCCCTAGCGAGCCAGAAAACGCATGGAAAAAGCCTTATTTGGCGGAGCCTGCTACCGTTGAAAGTGTGAAAAATGCTTTAGACATCGGGGGCCCTTTTGCCGCGATTGCTGCATTAGGTCCACGGCGTTATACTGCTGAACCCATTCAGTTTGATAATCTAATTCCAAATCATCCCAATGTATATGGATGGATGGATGGTGCACAGCGAACTGCCGAACAATTCGCACAATCAATTATCATCTGTGGAGCTCAGAGAACACAAGGGAAAGAACGGATCTATTACGTTCTTGCTGATGATGTTTCAAAAAATCCTGAAATGGCAATTGGAACATATCGGACTTCAACCGACAATAGGGTGTTCGTTGCTTCTGTTAATACATATAATGAGCATGAATCGGATATGTTCCCTCCTGTGTCGGAGGAGGAAATTAAAAACTTTAGCTCACAGCAGGTAGTGCCTACCATCCTTGCAGGAAAGCCTGATCTAATTGAAAAGTGGAAGCAAGGGGAGATTCGTTGTGAAAGGTTGCCGAATGGGGAGTGGCAAGTGTCGAGGAGAGAGCCGTCGCAGAAGATATTCGTAACCTACGCTAAATGATTGATTTTTTGTGGATGACTGCTTCACAAGAATCTATCAACTTATCCCAATGAAAAGTTCTGAATGCATCTCTCCACCTCCCAGTAATATCATGCGCAAAATTGCTTCAAATCCCTTACTCTGACAACAGAAGTTTTATTGTCTTTAAGGAATGTTTGCAGACGCTGAAAATTCTTGGAATACTTGATCGAGCCGACGTTCCCAGTTGTACGGAAAAATCGTACAACTGACTGCCAATATCAGTCGCTCGATTTTATCGAGCAACTGCAAAGCTATTTACTTTCTCTCTCGCGTAGATCTGGGCAAGTGATACTATCTTAGCTTCTTGTAAAAGCGCAAAAATTTAGATTTTATAAACCCCTGACTATCAGCAATATATTGAAAACGTCAGCATTTTGACCTATGAAAAAACATGAAATATGTGCAAATGTTGACAGGAAACATGTGCAAATGATAACATGAATTATGTAAGAATGCATGGAGTTCTGCATGAAAAGTGACGGTAAACTAAATCAAGCTCTTCGCAAAATCCACAAGCTTGTGGAGTCGAAAGGGGAAATTCCCATTATACATACTAAGGAAATAAGTCGCTCTGATAGGGAAATATTATTAAGAAATCGATGGCTACAAGAAATAATAAGAGGTTGGTATTTACTAATCAGACCAGATATTAGGACTGGGGAGTCATCAGCATGGTATGCAAGCTTTTGGGATTTTATAAAGATTTATCTTGATTTTCACTATAGTGATAAATATTGTCTTTCAGCAGAACAATCACTTGATTTACATATTGGAAAATCAGCGATTCCTAAACAAGTTGTTGTCATGGTTGCAAAAGGAAACGGAATACCCGTTAATCTACCTTTTGACACTTCTCTAATCGTATATTCAAGTAAAGAACATAACGCGGAAGAACGGGTAAAAATAAATGGTTTATTTGTTATGGACCTCCCATATGCGTTGTGTAAAGCTTCTCCATCTTTTTATGTGCGCCATGAGCAAGATGCAGAACTAGCTTTACTGACTATTCAAGAGCCTTCTGAATTAATCCACACCATTATTAAAAATAATTTTG
>JAAKFC010000246.1 GCA_011065225.1 Chlamydiota bacterium | reverse complement strand
GAAAGAACCGATTGTTTTAGATGTCCGTTCTCCCCTGCTCTTTTTGTTGCAGCAGATCCGTGATGCCACACATGAAAGGGCGATTGGCTTTCACCGCAAGAGGCGCTCCAAAAGAATCATTTCGAGCGCCTTAGAAAGCATTCCTGGGATTGGGCCCATCAAGAAAAAACGCCTGCTGCGCAAATTTGGAAGTTTTAAACGGATTCAAGATGCAACGGATGAAGAGCTTTTAGATGTCCCAGGCATTACGAAAAAAGATATTAAAGCGCTAAAAAGTTTTTTGAAAAAATAGTAAAGATTTTAGATAGTCCTAAACATCATCTCGCCTGTTCAAATTATATTCGCATATGAATAGCTGTATGATTCCGATGTTATTTTGAAGTTTTTTTTGAAAAAGACAGAATCTTTCGAATTAGACTTGCATAGCATTGTCTAAACATGAACCTATTCTCGCTAAAATCTCAAGGAAAAATAATCGTGATGATAACAAATTTTACTTGATTAAAAAGAACGATAGCTTGTATTATTAATACCTATTATTAATTCAAAGGTAAAACATGTCGGCAGCAATCTCTCAAAAACAAAGTACTAGTGAAATAGTTCAAGCTTTGCAGACTATGAGCATTCAGCAAGCAACCAAGCTAGAAGAACTTGCCACTAAAATCAATGCGATGAATATCCATTTAGCCAAGTTAGATGAAAAAGTAGCAAAACTAGAGGGGAAGGCTAGCATTGTGGGTGACTCTATTGAAATCTCGCAAGCTCAAGCACTCTACAATGAGGGACAATCTTTAATAGAAAAAAAACAATATGCCAATGCTGCTGAGTGCTTAAAAAAAGGAATAGAAGAAGAGTGTGATGATTCTGATCTAAGGGGAAAACTTTTTCTTGCTCTATTCAAAGTTTTGATTTCACTAAACAAAGGTGAAGAAATTCTTACATATAAAGACAGGCTATTGACTGTATTTAATAAGGCTGAAGGACCAAGTCCGGAAAGAGTTAAGGCAGCAATCATTATGGGCAAGCAAGTAGGCTCCTACGTCAGATCTGATTTTTTTCGTCAATTTTCCGGAATTGAAAAATTTAAAGAAGTGAAAGGTCCTTTGGTATACCATATAGCAAGGAGTCTAGTTAATCCTTCCAGAGAGGAATGTAAGCCCCGTTGGGAAGAAGCTCTCAAATATAATCTGTCTCCGGAAAAAAAGCTGATCTGTTATCGAAACATTGTATTTTGTCTCTATTATGAGGAGGATTCATTGGAAAAAATAGGCTACTTAAACGAAATTCTTTCATTTATATCAATAACAACGTTTTCTAAATGGCCTAGTCACCTTCCACCTAAGGAAGACCTCACAAAATTAATTGAGGAAGTGAAAGAAAAAACAAAACAAGCTGTGGAAGGCAAAGCTAGTAAATCCAAAAGCAGTTGGTGGTAGTGGAGCTAGTTTTCTTCCTAGTTTTTAGACATTTTTAATCTATCTATGTCGAATTCGATGCAATTCAGTCATTCCTTAAACTTACTTCTTCGTGATTGAAACAAAATATTCTTTCTCATAACCAAGATGCTTGGAAAGGAACTGTCCTAGCTTTTCTTCCACAGCTTCGAGATCTTGTTCCCCGTCTTCAGTGATGATTTCAATTTTTTGATGAGAGCAGTAGACATCTGTTGGCTCTTTTTCTTCTGGGTACTCTTCTCTCCAAAACTGGTGGATCGCTTTGCGTACCAAGGCTTCATGAATGGAAAATGAGCCTTTTTTCATGGCAATCCGGATGAAAGAACCTCTTTGCATTACGCAAAAAGAAATCCCTAAAAGCAAGGTAATTCCCGTGATGAGGAATCCTAATAAAAGAAAGCTACAGCCAGGACTGAGAATCCAATTTGCTACAGTATGACGAATTTCTGGCAATGCGTGGAGACCAAAAAAAGCAGCTCCTGTGCCAAACAGAGCTGCGATGATGAAAAATTGGATGGCTGAAAATAGAAGCTGTCCGTTTCTCACTCAAAATCTTCCGAGTACTCTGCAACTTCTTCAATTTGTCGTATTTCTTCAGGCGCTTCCTCAGATCCTTCTTCTTTGGGAAGAACAAGGTTGCGGAAAACAATGTGCACACAACTCACATGAAGGCCTGTGAGACGACTCACTTCTTGAGCGATTTTACTTTGGATTTCTTCTGCCTTCTCCGGAAGAGAGATCCCATAAGCAATGTTGACTTCAAGCTTGAGTTTGACAGAATGATTTTTCTGGTCT
>JAAKFC010000245.1 GCA_011065225.1 Chlamydiota bacterium | reverse complement strand
AAATATCGATCTGCAAAAGATATGCGTGGCTTCTAAGGACGCATTAGAGGTTATTCGTGCAGATGAAAAGCAAGCGGATCCATTGAGCTATCCCCCTTATATCATTGAGCATGATGGGGTGACCATTGGGCTTGAGGAAGGGAAAGAGTATTCTTTAGAAGAACTTATGCATGGTCTTTTGCTTAAATCGGGTAATGATGCTGCCAATGTCATTGCTGAGGAGATTGGAGGATCTATCCCTAAATTTATGGAGGATCTGAATCTCTACCTTCAGAAAAGAGGAATCCATCAGACTCGTTTTCAAAATCCTCATGGATTGCACCACCCCGCACAGATGACTACAGCATATGATATGGCTCTCATTTCAGGGCTGGCCTTTCAAAATCCCACTTTTTGCAAAATTGCAATTACTCCTACTTATTTATTCAAAGATGGGAAACAAATTACCAATACAAATCGTTTGCTCAAGGAGGGTAAATACCAATATCCTAAATATATTGGAGGCAAGACGGGATATGTTGCCAGTGCCGGATACAATTTAGTGGCTGCAGCTGAGCAGAATGGACGAAAGCTGATTGTTGTTTTGCTAGGATGCAAAAATATTAGAGAACACTTTGAAGATGCAATCAATATCTTTGAAGTGGCTTTTCGGGAAAAGGAGGAGAAACGACTCCTTTTTTCAAAGGATCATGAGTGTTTTTCGCGAAAAAATTCTAAGAATGAGGAAATTTTAAAGGCTAGGTTAGAGCAAGATGTAGCAGTGCATTATTTCCCCTCTGAGGAATCCGATCTACATGCTAAGCTTATTTGGTATAAGTTGAAAGGTCCGGTTTTGAAGGGAGAAGTAGTAGGCACGCTCGTGGTAGAAAATGCATCTGGGATCGAACTGGCTACAGCTGATTTATTTGCGGATTCAGTATTGAGAAAGGCAAATGTTTCGCATTGGTGGTTGTGGTTACTGGGATTTTTGTTTTTTGCCGGAGCTTTCACATTCTACAAAAAGGCGCGCAAAGTCCTGAAGAGTTAGCTCTTGGGGACGCGCTTTACTAAATACGCTTTCTAGAATCTCCTGTGTATAGAGTCCTTTTAGTGAGCTGCGCAGCATTTTTCGTCTTTGTCCAAATGCCTTTCGTGTCATTTTGAAAAAAGCTTCTTCGGAAAAAGAAAAGGGAAAGCTGTGCAAAGGCATATGGATAACGCATGAATGAACAGATGGGGCTGGAAAAAAAGAGGTGGGTTTTACTGTGAAACAATACTTTGGGCTTGAGTAGGCCTGAAGAAAGAGGGTAAAGCTGCTATAATGAGGGGAATTTTTTTCAGCTGTCATTCTCTGTCCCACTTCACGTTGGACCATTATGGTGAGAGAGGTGATTTTCGGATAGCAGTGGATGAATTTTTCTATCAGGGGAGTGGTGATGTGATAGGGGAGGTTGGCGACGATTTTTGTGTTAGGGGGAAGATCAGTGAGTGGAAAGGTCAATGCATCTTGGCAAGTGATTTTTAATCTCTCGTTTTGCAGATGTTGGAGCTTGTCTATGAGTTCAGGATCTTTTTCGATGGCGTGTACGTAGGCACCTTTCTCTAGCAATTTTTCTGTGAGAGCTCCGGGTCCTGCGCCAATCTCTAAGATCGAATCGCCAGCTTCTACGCTTGCAGCAGTGCAGATCTTCTCTAGAATGTTTTGATCGATGAGAAAATTTTGGGAAAAGCGTTTTTTAGCTCGGATACCGAGCTGATGGAGTTGTGAGGGTCTATAGATAGGCATTAGTACAGAGCAAAGGGTTGGAAGTCGTTTGGAATCGATTCCAGATTTTTTTCATTAAAATTAAACTGCTTGCGCAGCTTGGATAAATAAGGGGGGAATTCTTTTTCGACTTCTTTTTGCACAAGATCATCGAGGAGTTTTTCGACCATGGAGTCGAAAGAAGGAGGAGCAGAGGTTTTGTAGTCTTTGAGATAGAAGATCCGATGGACAGTACTATTATCATGGCGACTTACTTGCGCTATCGGCTCACTATAGGCTCCAGGGACAAGGGTGCACAGAATCGATTTGTGTGAAGAAGAGAGATTTTTCCCTTCTACATCATATTCATCTGAAACATTGATCGTAATATCGGGATCAACATCGTCTCCCTCAGTGAGTTTTTTCGCAAGCATTTCGAAAGGTAATGGCTCATTGCGAATAAGGGCATAGGCCTTTTGGGCATAAATGCTACCCAACTGCTCAGTTTTCGCGCGGATCGATAACACCTGA
>JAAKFC010000244.1 GCA_011065225.1 Chlamydiota bacterium | reverse complement strand
CCTTTGGTTTTGGAGCCTCAGCTGAAGAAAATGCTGAAATGACCCGCTCTAATAGCTATAACCCTTGGGACATCTATAAAGAAAATGCCAAAATTCGCGGAGCAATCGATGCCCTTAAGGATCATTCTTTGGCTGAAAGTGACGAGGAGCATGAGGCTTTTGTAAATATTTACCGCACTTTACTCGAGCCGCCAGGAGGACAGCGAGCAGATCGTTATTTCATTTTGAATGATTTGCCTGGCTACTATGAAACACAGAAAAAAGTGGAAGAACTCTTCCAAGATCCCCACAAATGGGCAGAATTTGCGATCCAAAATATTGCGCATATGAATCACTTTTCAACGGATGAGTCGATTCACAATTATGCCAATCTTGTGTGGGGGCTTTTGCCCTGTCCCGTCAATCTAGAAGAGCTTGCTCGTGTTCGCCAGCAGTACAGCGAACATGATAAATGTCGTATTTTCTAAGCTGCTAATGCTATAGGATTTAAGTAAAAAACTTGACTTTTAGCCATTTGAATGGTGAAAATGAGGGTATAAAATAGCCAATGGATTGGACAAAATGTACCGTTCTCTCGAAAAAGAGCTGATCAAATGGAAAAAAAGTGAGAGTCGTTATCCCCTGCTTCTAAGAGGGGCGAGGCAGGTAGGAAAGACGTATCTTGTAGAAAAATTCGGCAAAACGGAATTTTCTTCCTATGTTTCTGTGAACTTTGAAGCTCAGCCCGAGGCAATTGCTTGCTTTGAGAATTTGAACCCAGATGAAATTCTTCTTAGGCTTCAAGTGATTTTAAAAAAGCCGATTTATCCAGGAAAGACTCTTCTCTTTCTTGATGAAATTCAAGTATGTCCAAAAGCGATTATGGCTCTACGCTATTTTAAAGAAAAAATGCCGAAACTTCATGTGATCGGAGCAGGGTCTTTACTTGAATTTGCTCTTGTTCAAGGGAAATTTTCTTTTCCAGTAGGTCGAGTGCAATTTCTCTATTTAAAGCCTCTTTCTTTTGAAGAATATCTTTTAGCAAGAGGAAAAAAAATAATACTCGAAGAAATTCTTGAAAGCGAGAATGCAAAGATCCATGAAGAAATGATGTATCTCGTAAAAGAATATTTCCTAATAGGAGGAATGCCCGCAACTGTTTCAAGTTTTTGTGAACATCAAAATTTAGAAGAATCGAGTCGTATACATGAAATTCTCCTTTCAACCTATCAAGCAGATTTTTCTAAATATGCTACTTCAGCAGAGCAAAAATATTTAAAAATCTTATTCAATGGAATTTTTCAAATGATTGCGCAGCATTTCAAATATTCTAAAATTGATGCACATATTCGTTCGCGAGAATTGAAAATTGCCCTCGATCACTTACAATGGGCAGGACTGGTTCATCCTATTTATGTTTCTTCCGCGGCAGGCATTCCACTTTCTGCTCAACTCAAGAGAACGCGTTTTAAAATTCTCTTTCTCGATATCGGGCTTGTGCAACATTTTTTACAAATCGATCCCAAGGTTGTTTTGGAAAATCACTTAATTCAAATCAATCGAGGTGCACTCGCAGAACAATTTGTGGGACAAGAACTTCTTGCTTATCATTCTCCTTATCAAGAGGGGCAATTGTTTTACTGGGAAAAAGAGAAAAAAGGTACGGATGCAGAAGTCGATTTTCTCTATGTATTTGAACAACAGATTATTCCGATAGAAGTAAAAGCCGGTTCTTCTGGCAAATTGAAATCCCTTCGTACTTTTATGAAAAAGAAGAAATCAACAATTGGGATTCACATTTCTCAAAATCCTCTTTCTTTTGAAGATAGAATTCTTTCGGTTCCCTTCTATTTGATCGGCAAAATCCCCGAGTTGTTGAGAAAGTACTCTACCTCCTGATCGAGATTGGCAATGGGCTTCCCATCAGGAGAGAGGCCCCATTTTTCGAGGAGTCTTTCGTATTCCCCACTTTTTTTAAGAGCAATCAGCCCTTTGTTGAAGCGTTTCATCAGTTCGGAGGAATCGTGGAAGAGAGAAACAAGTCGCAATCCCTCATTACTGAGGGGAGAGCATAGCATTTTCATTGTTTCACTATATAGATCGCGAACGTAGCTTTGTGCGACGAGCACTTCGAGGGCAGCAGCATTGACATCTTGCTTTTCAAGTGCTTCACGGGCAATAGGGATTAAATCATAGTCTTGGACAATAATGCCTGGGGAGGTTTGAAGCAGCAGGGCTGCAGAAGATCTACGAATTACGGCGACTTATTTTCATTTGCCATCTTCGTCACATCTGATAGTGACTTCTTTTAACAAGACCAGCATGCTACCTGTGAGACGAT
>JAAKFC010000243.1 GCA_011065225.1 Chlamydiota bacterium | reverse complement strand
GTTGATTCCCAGGCAAATCACCGAATAGCAACGGGTGAACTCAACCGTTTTCTGGAATCGGCGATGCAAAAATACCATCCCCCAATGCTGCGCGGCAAACGCTTGCGGATTTATTATGTGGCGCAAGTGGGCGTCGCGCCTCCTCATTTTGTCATGTTTGTCAATAGACCCGATTTGATGGTCGATTCCTATAAAAAATATCTCATCAACACCTTTCGTAAGACTTTTTCCTTCACAGGTGTTCCCTTAAGTTTTTCTCTGAAGGGTAAATCCCAAAGAGAAAATACTTTAACAAAAACACCCAGATGACATTACGGGGTGTTTTTATTAGGAAGAGGTCAAATTATCTAGAGGTCGGCTTCTGTAACCTGTTCCTCGTAAATTATTCCAATAGCTGTCCGAAATCAACCACTTTATCAAAGTATCCTTCATCCAAGACGTTTTCTTCGACTCCATTGACATGAATAAGAACAGGCCTAATTGAGCAATTTCTCGGGATCTTTAAGCGGTTAATTTTTTCTTCCATTTCTGCAATAATTTTATTGCCTATAATATTTTTAGAAAACTTAATTTCACACAAATATAAATTATTAAAGCGAGTTTGAATCATATAATCAATTTGGCATCCAGGCTGTCTGTTTGTAGGGGTTTGAAAAAAAGGGCCCTCCATTATTATTTCCTCAGGTGAGACATTCAACATTTCCCAAAGTACTTCTCGGTTATGGACAACAAGGTTTTCAAATTGCAATCCCATAATCCCCTCTTTCCCAATAAAATGATTTGATTTAGGGATAGCAAAGCTTCCTTTTTCAATTTTAGATCGACTCGGAAAAATATATTTTAGATAATATCGTAGATAATTATCACTCAGGCGATAACAGCTCAACTTTCCTTCTTTCCCATTCTTGAGATCCCACGTAAAATCTCTTTTTACAAAGCCAGCCTTCACTAATTCATCTAGATGATTACTATATGTTCCCCCTCGACTCTTCCTAAGCTCCTTACAAATTTGCCCAAGCTCTTTAGGACCTTCTGCAAGACAAGTCACAATCTCTTTATGACTGGCTTTGCTACGTGAAAAAAGATCTGAGAATATCTCATCAAATTCTCGCACGAGCAGGCCGCCTTTGGTAAAACACAGCTCTTGGATATTTTGCTCTGCTGGACGATCGGGCCTTATTTGCTCTAGATAAAGAGGAACACCACCTGTCACTGATAATACTTTAAACTTCTCATATGATGTAATTCGTTTTTCCTTTGGGTGCCAAAAACCATTACAAACACGCAAAGGAAGCTCTTCAAGGACAAGATCAATAGTGATTCTTCCAAGAAATCCTGTACTGCTTAAGATGTTTTTTTCGATCCATGAAGAAATAGAACCACACAAAGCAATGATTAGTTCAGGATTTTTACTAAAATACATATCCCAAACTGTTTTTAAATGGCCTAAAAATTGCGGGTCTTTCCCCCCCAGCCATGAGATTTCATCGAACACTATCAAGATGCGGCCTTTTTCAGTATGTTTAGAAAGATGCCAAAAAAGATTTCCCCAATCATCTGGCCTAATCCCTGGAATGCCCATTCTCTCGAGTTGTCTTGAAAATTCTTCGCGTTGAGATTGGGCTGTTGTTTTACGAACAGGAGGGATGCCAGAAAAGAAAAAACTCTTCATTTCTTTTCCAAATTCTTGGAGAAGTCTACTTTTTCCAATTCGGCGTCTGCCACGTACTACAAAGAGACTAGAACTTCTTTTGTCTAGAAGCCCTCGTATCCTGGACATTTCTGTTTCGCGGCCTATAAATTTAGATTTTTTCATTTTACTCCATATTCAAGAAAGGATTTAGTATATATTTGAAGTAAAATTAAAATCAATCCACAAAAACGCAAATGACGATTTGTGGACATTTAAATTCCTCTCAGAATCTATCCACAAATTCTCTTTTTGTTGATTTGTGGCGGGGAATAAATTTTTTAGCTTTTTAAATAATAAGTTTTTTATAATTAAAGGCTTAAGTTGAATTTTTCCAGATTGAAAAATTAAGATTCAGAGCCTCAGGGGCGGATCCCACTTGTAGAGCTTCTCGTTGATTCTTTTTGAGCGATAGACCCATGGATCAGAATTTTCCCTCAAGAGTCGATCACATCCCATGATGTATCCTGTCACAAAGCCAAACTCATGAATGGCCTGAAGCATATAGCGCGATGAGGTGGGCCGGTAGTGGCTGCGTGGGCCACTAATATGAGTGGAAAAATTGTGGTGAAAGAGGATGGCTTTTTCTGCAAAAAGCCCCATGGGGGAGAGCTGACTTTTAGGCTTATGGGATTCAATCTTGAAATTTGCATCTTTGCCCCAG
>JAAKFC010000242.1 GCA_011065225.1 Chlamydiota bacterium | reverse complement strand
CAGGTGTATTGGACTTCTGATCTGTTGAAGGAGGCTTAGAGCTGTTCTTTGAATTTTTGTTAAGCTGCTCTTCGAGTTTGATGATTTTTTCTAAGGCTTGTTGTAGCAATCCTTCCATTTTTGTGAGTTTGGCTTCTGCTGCCTCGAGTTTGGCTTCTAATTGCTCATAGGAAGGTTTCATACCTATTCATATTAAAAAATTAGCTATTTGATCCCAAGAAATTTTTGCGGAGAGGTGAACATTTACGAAATTTCTTTTTTTGTATTTAAACAAAGACGTTCAAGGGCTTCTAGTGCTTTATAAGAAACTTCTAATACTTTTCTTTCATCTCTAGAGATTCGTTGACTTATAAGGCCCTTAAAGACAATTTTAGGGGGCTTTTCTAATGCATTACGAATAATTTTTTCAGATTCATTCAAAGATGCTTGATTTTCAGCAATAAGCTCTACTGTTTTATTTCCCATTCCATTACGAGAGTGAACAATTAGGTTTTGTAATTTTGGTAGGGCCTGAGTCAATTGATATGTATGTATGGAGGCGTCTCGCATGGAGGGGTCTCGCATGGAGGGGGGGAGGTTTCGTTCGAAGCTATCCCAATATTGCATTTCTTCTAAATAGTCAAATGGTTTAAATTCTCTTTTTTTGCGAGTCTCTTCATATTCTTTTGGCACTGCTTTTTTGAAAATTCCTAAAGCGCGATCATTAGTGATTATCAGTTGACTTTCACCTCCGTTATAACCCTGACCAGCGGTTAAAACATCAGCTTCTCTAGTGTCATCATTACAACCCTTACTAGTCAAACCGAAAGAATGCATTTTCTCTAAAATTCTTGCAATACAACTCGAATCGGCAGGGTGGTAAATTTCTGCTGGATGACTCCCCAATTTCCCTTTATAAGGTTCTTGATAATCAAGTTTGGAAGGAAGATTTTTATTATCGAAAAGTTTTTTTAAAGTATTTTTGAATCTAAACTTTTCATTAGAGTTAAATTCTTTTAAGTGTTCTTCATAGAATTCTCTTTCTTCCGAATCATTCAGATCGTATGAATAACCTTCAACTGTACCTACATTACTAACTGTACCTATATTACTAGTCATATCTTTACCTTTTGGTTTGAGTAAATTAATTTAAAAGAATTATAGCATTTTATCAACATTTTTTTCAAGCCTAAATAAGAGAGGCTATAAAAATTCCTTTACAGCGCTCTCAAAGGCTTCAGGCTCTGTGACTTTAGGCATGGGAATCGTCTTGCTAGAAACTTCTTTGCCTTTTTGCTTCTCGGCTTTGAAGGTGAATTTTTCGAATTTGAGTAGGGTGTAGCCCCTTTGGGCAGCAAAAATACGCAGGCGAGTGAGATGATAGAGCCAGATGACCTCAGGTGGCGGCTCGCCAAAGCGGTCTTTCATCTCAATGAGAATTTGCTCGGTTTCTTCTTCGCTGTTAGCCTCACCAAGACGATGATAGATTTCCATCCGAAGAGAAGGCTCGCCGATGTAGTCCTCGGGCAGACGTGCATCGAAGGAAAATTCCATTTTGGTTTCAATGAAGCTGGGAGAATTTTTTCTTCGCATCGCATCGATGGTCCGCTTGAGGAGTTTGCAGTAGAGATGAAAACCGATGGAAGAGATTTGTCCGGATTGTTTGATGCCGAGAATGTCGCCAGCACCTCGAATTTCAAGATCGCGCATGGCGATTTTCATCCCACCGCCATAGCCAGAAGCTTCGATGAGGACGTTGAGGCGTTTGCTTGCAATCTCGTGCAGTTCGCGTCTTTGTGGCACGAGAAAATAGGCGTAGGCAGGACGGTTCCACCGTCCTACGCGACCGCGACATTGATAGAGATCGGCGAGGCCAAACTGGTCGGACCGATCAATGAGAATGGTATTGGCATTGGGGATGTCGACGCCATTTTCCACAATGGTCGTGGCGACGAGGATATCGGCTTCGCCTTGCTTGAAAAGATGGTAGACTTTGTCGAGCTCATCAGCAGACATTTGGCCATGGCCGACAACGATGCGAGCTTGGGGAACGAGTTTTTCAAGTTCTTCGGCTACTCTGCGAATGCTTTCGACACGGTTGTGAATGAAGAAGACTTGTCCATCGCGTGATAGTTCCCGGAGGATGGCATTTTGGATAATGGTGGGCTCTCGCTCAATGATATAGGATTTGATGGGGAGGCGGTCTTGCGGTGGGGTGTTGATCACCGAGACGTCGCGTGCGCCGATGAGTGACATATAGAGAGTGCGGGGAATGGGGGTGGCGGAGAGTGCGAGGCAGTCGACACCGATTTTGAGTTTTTTAAGATGTTCTTTGGCTCGTACGCCAAAGCGCTGTTCTTCATCGATGATGATCAGACCGAGATCTTTAAAA
>JAAKFC010000241.1 GCA_011065225.1 Chlamydiota bacterium | reverse complement strand
CTATGGGGTAAACTGACGGGCTACTCAAAAAGATCTCTTGTGGAAGCAAGCTTCTCGAGGTTGAAAAGGCTCTATGGAGGGGCGTTCTACTCAAGAAAAATGGATACTCAGAGAGTTGAGGGCTACTTAAAATGCTTCATGATGAACCAAATGTTACAGAATATGGGATAAGAAAAGGCTCTTCTCAGGAAAGGTAATTGCCAAAAAGCGACTTATGCAACAAAGCCCAAATTTTGCAGTATTTGAAAGGGGGACCTGAGCAAAATAGTCCATTTGATTTATCAGAACAATTTGATGATGCTCATAGTATTTTGAAATCTTGGCAAAGTCGTAGTAATACACAATCATGATAGTATAGCTCTCAAAAATCCTTTGAGAGCTTTTTTATGTTTCTTGACCTTTTCTTTGCTGGGCTTTTTCTAGCAGGATTATATTTCTTCGGTATCCGTAAAAGTGAAAAAGTGCAGACAGAGTCTGCCTATTTGATTGCTGATCGCAAAATAGGTCTTTTCCCCTTAACAGCAACACTTGTGATGACGGAGTTCAACACTGCAACGCTGATTTCTTTCTCTTCCTTAGGATATTTGGCCGGGAAGAGGGCGCTGAGTTTACCGCTGGTGTTTCTCATTGGACTTTTGTTTTATGCCGTTTCTGTTGCAAAAAAATGGAAGGGTTTTGATGGAATTTCTGTTGCAAGCTATTTTTCCAAGCGCTATGGCCGCGATATAGGGATTATCGCATCCATTGCACTCTTCATGGCAATGTCGGGCTTTAGCGCGGTCTATGTCAAATCGCTTCTTTTGCTCTTTTCTCCTTTTTTCCCTTCCATAGAGCCCTGGGTTTTAAGTGGTGTGCTTGTTGCCTCAGTTCTTGTTATGATCTTGCGAGGAGGCCTTTTCTCGATCATTCGGACGGATGTTTTTAGCTTTATTGTGATCCTTGGCTTTTTCCCTCTATTGGCTCTATTTGCCTTTAAAACGCCGCTTGGTACTCCGCATGAAATGATCGATGTAAGCAGCCATTTGCCTGTGCGTTTTGTCGTCTCTCTTGTTGTTTTAACGATGTTTACCTACATCTTGGCCCCTTGGTATGGGCAAAAGATCTTTGCTGCTAAATCGCAAAAAACGGCTTTTCTTTCCGTATTTTTTGCTGCCATTATTGTCTTTGCCCTTTATGGGCTAGCCGTGATGAGCACCTGGTTTTTGCGAAAAAATGGGGCGGAAGTTTCCAATCCTGAGCAGGCTTTTCCCATGGCAATGATGCTCACACTTCCAAGTGGCCTCAAGGGACTTGGATATGCCATTTTATTTGCTGCTTCAGCGACAACTTTATCAGGGATATGGAGCGCAATGTGTTCGCTCGCTGTGGGTGATTTTTTAAAAGCGAAAAATAGTTATAAACGGTCGATGGGGTTGACCCTGGCGTTTGCTTTGCTTTCTTTTGTCCTTGCGAATGTCCTGGTAGATAAAGTGCTCGATAAGCTTATCTTGGCGAATATCCCTATTGCCGCACTTTCTTTTGCCCTGCTCGCTGGTTTTTACTGGAAGCGAACTTCTCGCTTTGGAGTTTACTTAAGCATGTTTGTCGGCTGGGTATGTGGGATTGGATCCTATCTCTATTTTGGAGAAGCAGGGGGATATACTTGGTATTGGGCAATGTGGGGGATTCCTGCGACATTTATATCTGGAATAATAGGTTCTTTACTAGTGTCAAATAAAAACTTAGTTAGTGTTGATTCTTAATCTTAATTTATATAAAATGCTTATAAAACATTGTTTTGGGAGGGATTTGTGTTGCAAAAGAATCTTTGGAAAAGAATCATTCTAATCTTTACTTGTCTGGGACTCGTGGCTGGAGGAACGTTAGGATACCTCTACTTAGATCAAAAAACAGGAATTCGAAATCCCAAAGATTGGCAGGCTTACTCTTCCACTGATCGGCGTTTTGATGTCCAATTTCCCACTGATCCCAAAGCAATCTCCGAGCAAATGGACATTGCCAATAAAAAAATTGATTACCATGAACTTCGCTGCGAAGATAAAGAAGCCATCTATGCAGTGAGCTACATCGATTTTCCTGGGCATTGGAAATGGCTTGGGACCAAAAAATTGCTGACAAAATCTTTTGAAATGGTTTTGAAAAACGAAGAGAATATTGAAGAGGTTCTTCAGCAAGAACTCACCACCACACAACAAGGCCATTCGGCCCTTGTTTATCGCCTCAAACAAGATGGCAAAGAGATTCATGGGAAATTTGTGATAGCAGGGAATACTCTCTATCGCGCTTCTGTGACATATCCTCTAGCTGCAGTGGAAAAAACCCAGCCAGAGGCATTTCTCGACTCATTTCAGATAAAAAGCTAATTTCCCCTTGAACCAAACAAAA
>JAAKFC010000240.1 GCA_011065225.1 Chlamydiota bacterium | reverse complement strand
CATTGAGCTACGCATACTCGGCCTGCATGAGCGCGACGCACTCCTACTCAAACTCCAAAACAAAATCTACCACCCCATCCAAGATCTTCAAGGCAACATCGTCCGACTCATCGCGCAAGACCATAGCGAAGACTATTCCTATCATTATAATGCCTTTTCCGAAGAGTCTCCTGAAGAGAGCCTCAATCCCTGGCGCTACGCCTCCAAGCGCTTCGACCCCGAGACAAAACTCATCTACTTTGGCCACCGCTACTACAACCCAGAGACAGGCCGCTGGCTGACCTCCGATCCCAGCGACCTGACCGATAGCGCCAACCTCTATGCCTACACCTACAACAACCCGCTCCTATACTTTGATGCCTATGGGCTCCTTTCCCAGCCCTATTCTTCAAGACCAGTAGATACCCCCTTTATCAAACCACTGCCCGACACTCCAGAACAGATTAAATTTTTAAAATTTGAAGAGTACATGGAAAATAAATACAGCCAAAGCTTACCTCCAGCCCGTCATGAAATTCCCTTTCCTCCCATGGAAAGATCATGCCATTTTGAGACCCCTGGAATAGAAATCAAAGACAGAATGATCATGATTCTCAATGGGGTTTTAACAAATTATAATGGGGCAGTGGGAAATGCCGATTACATATCGAAATTTACTCTAGGGAACAAGATACATGGAGTACACGCAGCATCTTTTGGGTTGAAAGAAGATACTCATAGAGCATTTTTAGGCTTAAATAATATAGCTACCGAGCCCGTCTCACTTTTACATGAAGCTTGGAATAACTATTTTCAAAAAGCCGGTCCTAATGCTACGATATTGATAATAGCGCATAGTCGAGGAAATATTGATCTTAGGCTTGCATTATTCACATTTAATAAAGAGTTAAGAAAGAGGATATACGTGGTGGGAATTGCTCCAGCGGCTTATATAGATCCAGAAACATGTGGCGGGGTACGTCACTATCGTAGTACAAGGGATTTTATTCCGAACATCGACAGTTATGGAGCCCGCAAATTTGCTCATACAATTTATACACTCGATCCACACCCAGACGCAGAACCCCATGACCACCCATTGAAGAGCCCTACTTTTATAAAACCAATAAGCGACAATGTTGATGAATATCTTAGATTTGGGAAGATAAAATAAAAAATGAATTTGAAAAAAATCAAACCCGGCCGTTTTTTATATTTTTTTTTGTTATGGGCAAACTTTTGTATTTCTAACGAAATGAACAATCAACTACCTGAACCAGACCGCATAGCACATAATATAATCGATGAAACCATCGATATATTAACAAAAAAGCATCATATTAAGCCTTGTGGAATTGGAATGAATGGAAAGTTTGAATATTTAGAAATTAGTTTTCAAGTTTCTGAAATTCTTAATAAACAAAAAGCCAGAGCAATGCTTTTTGATTGCAAAGAGATATTCCTAGAAAAAATTAATAACAATGAAAAAATCCAACCTTATTTAAAGAGTCATCCCTTTACATTTGAAAATGTAGGGATAGTATTTTACATTGGTGATGAAAAAAACAATGATGTATTTCACCCTGAAATCTCTGTTGCTAGATGGTCATCAAATGGGGTTTCTTTCAAAACAACGGATAAAGAAAACATTTATCGATTTAAAGAAATCTACCAAGAAACTCATGAAGAAGCCTTAGCTCTTGTTAAAAAAAATCAAATAGCTCAACAAAGCAAAAATGAATAAAAGCTTCTTTCTACTCACTATTTTACTCTTCGTGCAGTTTGGAACTTTTTCTAATATTCTTATTCCAGAACCAGATGCAACAGTCCATGATGTTATGGATAAAACTATTGATATTTTAGCAAAAAAATATAATTTGAATCCTTGCGGAATTGGAATGAATGGAAAGTTTGAATATCTTGAAATCAGCTTTCAGATCCGCAAAAATTTAAATCGAGATGAAATTAGAACTATGCTTATGGATTGCGGAGAGGAATTTTTGAAAAACGTTAATTCTTGTGAAAAAATAAAGCCTTACCTAAAACCCAATCCTTTTACTATTAAAAATACTGGAATTGTTCTATTCATCCGCGATGAAAATAATAATGATGTTATTCATCCTGAAATATGTGATGCAGCATTGGATAACGGCGAAATATCATATCATACTCAATCTAAAGAAAATCGATTTAGGTACAAAGAAACCTACGAAGAATCTTATGAAGAAGCCTCAGCTTTGTTGGAAAAGAATAAAGATTCATCAGAAATAGCAGAAACAAAGAATCCCGAATGAGAATATACACTTTATTTCTGACACTTATTGCCTTAACATTCTCGGTATTCAGTTATGCGAATAAAGAGGAAAACTTCTTCCATGCATCTCTTGCAAAACAAAAAACCTTAGAAATTCAGATCCCTCCAACCTTC
>JAAKFC010000024.1 GCA_011065225.1 Chlamydiota bacterium | reverse complement strand
CAACCCCTATACCCGCCAGCTCTATATTTTCAAGCAGGATCCATCAGCTGTAGAGGCAATTGCTTCGAGTTTGGAGGATATTCGCCACATCCAAGATCATCGTCGAATCTTTTATGTCTTTTCACCTCCAGTAGAACATGTGAAATCGGCGTTTCAGTTTTTTGAGCGTTTTTCTGATCCTAAGATGACTTTTGTCTACAACATTGGCGGGAAGGTGGCCATTGTTTCAACGAAGCAGGAGGTGGAAAAACTTCTCAATCTGTATCGGACTGTATGGCAAGACCCCAATGGAAAGGTCTCAAAAGTGGTTACGGTCTCGAAGATGAGTATTCGGGAGATGGAGAAGATTTTGAAGACGTTTTTCTCTGATTCTCTTGAAAAACCAATGCGGTCTCCTTTTGGAAAGATTGACAATGAGGGGCTTTCGATTATCACTCCGCAACATGGAAATGCTCTGGTCTTGATGGGGCAGCGGGAAATTGTCGATCGAGCCGAAAAGCTGGTGTGTGATACGGAAAATCAGCTGCAAGATCCAGCCGAGATGACGATTTATATCTATAACTGCAAGCACAGTGATCCTATTGACCTCGCCAAGGTGATGGATCGTGTATATTATTCGCTTTTCCATGCTGTTCCGGAGTTTCGGGAAAATATCGATGTGACCGCACAGGTGCGAGCGCAGAATATGCCCCCGGATGGCTATGCAAATGCTCCGGGCCTGACGGTTCCCCCACAGCGCTTTAAACCTGAAATCGAAACGAAAATTGAGATCGATATCGATTCAGAGCATTTCATTCCCGATCCCAAAACGGGGAATCTGCTGATGGTTGTGCGCCGCGATGTGCTTGGGCGCATTAAAGATTTGCTTCATCGATTGGATGTGCCGAAAAAAATGGTGCAAATCGAGATTTTGCTCTTCGAGAAAAAGCTCAATAATCAATCAAACTATGGCCTCAATCTCTTGAAATTTGGAAATGCAAACAATGGTTCTCGCTATGATGGTCCGAATTTGCCACCGAAAGGTGGTTTGAACGATCCAGTCGGTACTGGGGTCCTCTTCTTCCTTTTTTCGGGAGGAAAATCTAAGCACTTCCCCGCTTTTGATCTGGCCTATAGCTTTTTGATGACGCAAGAGGATATTCAACTCAATGCAGCTCCTTCGGTCATCACGGTGAATCAAACTCCTGCTACGATTTCGATTTTGGAGGAAATTTCTCTCAATAATGGTGCCGCGCCAATCGATACGAACAAGGGGATCGCCTTTGAAAAATCGTTCACTCGTGCCCAATACGGTATCAATATCATCTTGACGCCGATCATTCATCTTTTTGAGGAGTTTGAGGAGTGTGAATGTCAGTCGGGAAAGGGTTTTATCACTCTCCAGACGAATATCACATTTGATACGACAAAACAAAGCAAGGATGATCGCCCTCCTGTCGATAAGCGTCATATTGAAAATGAGGTGCGTGTCTATGATGGGCAGACAATCATTTTAGGGGGCCTGCGTCGTAAGTCGGTGCGCGATAGTACGCAAAAGGTCCCATTTTTAGGCGAAATTCCAGGTCTTGGAAAGCTTTTTGGTTCTACGGAATTGACCGACGACAGCACGGAAATGTTTTTCTTCATTACTCCTAAAATCATCACTGATCCCAGGGAAGATCTTTTGGAAATGCGCTGCCGCGAACTCGAACGTCGTCCTGGTGATATTCCGGAATTTTTGTGTCGCTTAATGGAAGCTCGTGAATGTGAGAAAAAGCGGCTTTTTAGAAGTAGTATTCGAACATTTTTTGGAGAAAAACAACACTATTATTATGACTGAAACTTTTGGCCTTACAGTTGTTGATCAGCTTTTTGAGTATCCTTTTGTGAGGGATAGGCAGCAAATTGTGCCGTATGAGTTTGCCAAAAATCACAAGGTTTTGCCTTTGGAGGAGAAAGAAGGTGAGCTTATAGTCGCGATTGCAGATCCTTTGGCTCTTGAGGCATTAGAAGAGATGCGTCTCATGACGGGAAAGTCGATCAAAGAGGTCATTGCAGCAGAAGATCTCTTGGAAGCTGCAATTGAGCAGTGTTACCACCAGAGCGAATCAGCTACCTCAGAATTATTTGATAGCTTGAAAGAAAGTGCTGCATCGCAAGAAATGCTCGAAGATGATGGCGATGGCTACGATCTCTTGGGGCAAAAGAGCAGCGGTTCGCCTGTTGTTCAAATGCTCAATGCGATTCTCATGGAGGCAATCCAACAAGGTGCATCGGATGTGCATTTTGAACCTCTTGAGACGACTTTTTCTGTCCGCTATCGGATCGATGGGGTTTTGCAACTGCGCCATCAACCTCCAAAAGAATATCAATCCCAACTGCTGACGCGTATCAAGGTGATGGCCCGGCTCGATATTGCAGAGCAGCGTCTTCCCCAAGATGGTCGCATCAAACTCAAATTGGGTGGCAGGCAGATTGATTTTCGTGTCAGTACGATTCCGGTTGTCTATGGAGAGCGGATTGTTCTTAGGATTTTAGACAAGAGTAATGTTCTTCTGGGATTGAATAAGATTGGAATGCAGTCGAGCATTTTGGAGAAATTTAAAAACCTCCTCAAAGTGAGTGAAGGGATTGTCTTGGTGACTGGCCCAACGGGAAGCGGCAAGACTACAACGCTCTATAGCGCTCTTTCTGAAATCAATTCAAGTCATACTAATATCATGACGGTGGAAGATCCTGTTGAATACAAATTGCAGGGTATGGCTCAAATCGGGGTCAATCCCAAAATCAATCTCACCTTTTCTACGGGCCTTCGCCACATTTTGCGTCAAGATCCCGATGTGATTATGATTGGGGAGATCCGCGATCGTGAGACGGCGGATATTGCCATTCAAGCGGCTCTCACAGGACATTTGGTTTTGAGTACGCTTCATACAAATAATGCGCCCTCTGCGCTTACCCGTCTCGTAGATATGGGGATTGAGCCCTATTTGCTTTCTTCATCGGTGATCGGAGTGCTAGCACAACGTCTTGTTCGCTGCATTTGCCCAAGCTGCAAAACTCCTTATAAACCGTCGCATGCGGAGCTCAAGGACCTGGGATTAGAACAAAATGGCCTTGAGTTTTTCTTTGGAAAGGGTTGTGGGGAGTGTTATGACACGGGCTACAAGGGACGAAGGGGAATTTATGAGTTGATGCCGATGAATGGTCCTCTCAAGCGCAAACTTGTGGAAACAGCAGACAGCTCAGGGCTGCAAGAGGTAGCACTCTTGGAAGGAATGCAAAATCTTCGCCGAGGTGGCGGGGTCTTAGTGGCAGAAGGACTCACCACTACAGCGGAAGTTCTGCGGGTTACCAGGAGCTCTGAGGAATAAATTATGCCTATTTTTCGCTATAGAGCTCTTACTGAAATGGGAAAAAAGATCAGCGGTGTGATCGATGCCGATTCCTATGATCTTGCAAAAAATAAGCTGAAAAAAGAAAAAATCCTCGTCACAAAACTCTCAGCGATCAAATACAAAAAAGAAGTCACTTTGAGCCCGCAGCTTCTTTTGGCCTTCACACGCGAATTGGGACAGCTTCTTATTGCAGGTCTTCCCCTATATGAGAGTTTGCTTACGATCGAAGAAAAGTATCGTCGCTATAGAAGTCATTCTCTTTTGCTCGATCTCTGTGACAAGCTTAAAGGGGGCTCACAGCTTTCGATGGCCCTTAAGACCTACCCCAAATCCTTTGATTCTATTTATATCTCTATGGTTCAAGCAGGAGAAAAAACGGGATCGCTCGCATGGGCATTTCAGCAACTCTATGAATTGATTGAGCGGAGGCAAAAGCTGAAAAAACAGCTCGTTAGCGCGATGGCCTATCCTGCATTTCTCGGAGTTTTTTGTTTCTTTGTAGTGATTGGCCTTCTTCTCTTTGTGATTCCTTCCATGCGTGAGCTCTTTGAAGGACGCCATCTCCACCCTCTGACGCAAACAGTCCTCTCTATGAGTAATTTTTTGCAGCACTCGTTTCTTACGCTTATGCTGACCGTCATTTGTGCTAGCTTGGGGTTGATCTATTTTTTTCGCCGGCCAGAAGGAAAATTATTGTTTCAAAAGTGTTTGCAGAAAATCCCTATTGTGAAAACAATTCTTTTGCAAGCAGCGCTGATCCGTTTTTGCCGGAGCGCATCGATCCTTCTCAAAGGAGGTGTTCCTCTCATTATTTCTCTATCGATTTCCAGAAAGAGTATGCGACATGCTCTTCTTGAAGGGGCGATTTCTGATGCAGAAAAATACCTTGTGGAGGGGAAAACCTTAAGTGGACAGCTCAAAAGCTCTGCCTGTATTCCGCCCCTCGTAACGCGGATGATTTCCATTGCAGAAGAGACAGGAAAACTTCCTGAGATGCTCAAAAGCCTCTCAGATATTTATGATCAGGAACTTGAGCGGAGCCTCACCCAGGTCATTACTTTTTTGCAGCCGGCGCTGCTTATTATTTTAGGAGGAGTTGTGGGGCTTGTGATCCTATCGATTTTGCTGCCGCTCACTGATGTCAGTTCCTTAATTTCGGATTAGAAGAGGTTGAAGATGAAGAAAAAAAGAGCATTTACCCTTCTCGAAATCATGATCGTGATTTTTTTGATCGGTCTGATCGGGAGTGTTATTGGGTACAATATGAAGGGAAGCCTCGATGAGGGCAAAGCTTTCAAAACTAAGCATGCCAAAATTAAAATTAAAGATATTTTAGAACTGGAGATGGCTAGAGGAGTGAACCCTGAGGATATAGTTGATCATCCTGAAAAATTCTTAAAAGCTTCTGGCGTAGTAACGAATCCGGGCAAAATGCTCTTGGATGGTTGGGGCCAGAAATTTGAAATTTCTCTCAAGGATGATGGAACACTCAGGGTTTTTTCCAAAAAGCATGATTCTTGGACCAGAGGTAAAACGCAAATTCGTGGAAAAGATTTGGAAGATCAAGAATAATTTTACGCTTTTGGAGATCGTCCTTTGTGTAGCGATCTTAAGCGTAGCAGCTGTCACTTTGAGTTGGCAGATGAAAGGGATGCTTATGGCTCATCACTTCAATCAAAATGTTGATAACTTCTTGACAGATCTGAGAAAATGCCAGCTTATTGCCCTTTCCGATCGGGTTGATATCGAAATGCGCATTGAGAAGAAAGATGATACTTATCTCTATAGTTTGCACTGTGATGATCCGATCCCATGTTTTATAAAGAAACCAATGAAATTAAGCGGGGTCGAGCAAATCAAGAGAAACAAAAAACCCATTGATCAGCATATCCTCATCATCCATTCATCGGGAAGAATTTCCCCTGTAGATGACATCAGCTTATTCCAAAATGAAGATCGGGGAGTCACATTCAAATTGAAAAAATCCCCTTTAATTGAATTAAAAAGGATAAATTCTTAAATATAGGAGAATAAATCTATGAAAATCACAAGTCCAAAGTTTAAGCAGGGGGAGGCGATCCCTCAGATTTACACTTGCGAGGGATATGATTGGAACCCTCCCGTAGAATTCCATGAAGTTCCCAAAGAGACCAAGAGCCTTGTTCTCATCATGGAAGATCCCGATGTTCCCACCGATATTCGACCCGATGGCCTCTGGCTGCATTGGATCGTCTATGAAATTCCCCCAGATTGCAAAGGAATCCCTGAGCACTCAGCTCCACCAGGGGTCCATGGCAAAGGAACAAACATGCGCACTGCTTATATGGGCCCTTGTCCCCCAGATAAGCAGCACCGTTATTTTTTTTATCTCTATGCGATCGACTTTATGCCTGATTGGCCAAAAGGAATGGATAAGGATGAGGTAATGAAAAAAATCGAGGATCATATCCTTGCCAAAGCAGAGCTAATGGGGACATACGAACTCCAAAAAACGAAATAATTTTTTCGTTAGCCCTTGACAATTTAATCTTTTAATCCTTACTTTGCAAATTAGAGAAAAAAACCCTGGGAACCTCTAGGGTATCCTTTAATCGTAGGAGGAAGAGGGATGGATTCAGCAATGATGGTCGCCAGAGTATTCGGGCCCCTTTTAGGAATTTTGGGCTTATGGATGCTCCTTTATGGTGACAATGTGGTTAAAATCACCAATTCAATGAAAAATTCGCCAGTAGCACAGTATTCAAGTGCATTTTACAATCTCTTGCTTGGATTGTTCATTATCAATGCATACAATATTTGGGATTGGAATGTTTTCTTTTTTGTAACGCTACTTGGTTGGGCAATGTTCATACGTGGTGTTCTCGGATTGTTTATGCCTCAACTTGTCGTACAGTGGTTCATGACAAGAAGCGCATGGATGAAGACAATGGGAATTATTCCATTCGTTTGGGGACTTATCCTCACTTGGACTGGCTTCTACATATAGGTTAAAAGCCCGATCGCCGACCTATTTCACGTCTGCTGCTTATTTATTAAAGCCGTAGACGTGGAATTTTTTATTTTTCCTCGTTGAGCTTTGGATCTGAAGCCGAACTTAGAGAATCGTTTACTTCAAAGCCCATTTTTCGTACAAAATCTGTAGTTTTTGCAAATTCTTTATGCTGTATTTCTGTAGTAGACGTATTTTTATTTTGAGAAGAATTGGAACTTTTTTTTGATAGGTAACTTTGAATCCAGTCATCTTGTTTTTTTAATGATTCATTTTTATTTTCGATATTTACAGGCAAAGATTTTGAAATTTTAAACATTCTTTTCTCCTTTTTACTGTTTTATGACATAATTTTCTGAACCTATTTTGTCAGCACTCGCATTTTTTTGCCATATAGATTATCCTCGAAACATATTGAATTGTATAGGGGATTGTCATGCGTCTTTTAAAGTTTTTATTTGCACTTTTGCTCATTTCAAGTGTTGCATATTCACAGAACTTACCACTTAGGCCCAGAGAGCCGCATTGGCGGCCGAAAATCATGGAGCATTTCAATGAGGGGCTCCCAAAGCGCGTCTTGTTTTATGAGCAAATCTCTCAGGACAATGAGGCTCCGATCAAGCAACTTCTCTATTATCCCAATGGACAATTGAAAAGTGAAATGGATCTCACAACAGTCGAAGAAGGATCGCCCGGTTTCGAGGAATGGAAGACGACTATCGTTCCTCATGGAGGGAGTGTTTCCTTTTTTTCAGAAGGGCAAATCGAGAAAATCGCCTTTTACGATCAAGGAATTATTCATGGCGAGGTACAGGTCTTTTATCCCAGTGGCAAATTGCATGGCACTGCTTCTTTTGATCATGGCGTCCGTCATGGGAAAGCTATTTCGTATTATCAGGAAGGGAAGAAAGCAGAAGAGGTTTCTTACGAAAATGGAGCAATCGTTGGGGATGTTATCCGTTACTATTTGAATGAGGAAAGAGCTTCGCTCATTCCTTATGAAAATGGAGTCCCCCATGGAACTGCCTTGGAATGGCACGAAAATGGAACTTTAAAAGCAAGTCGCCGCTTTACAAATGGTGTGTTCAATTCCGATGGGCGCAATCCAGCGGTTGTCATCTATGACGAAAATCGCAGTATGATTGAGGTGCAGGATTTTCAGGTGGGTCAGCCAGTAGGCTCGCATATGAAATACCATGCCAATGGCAAGGAGAGTTATAAGGTCCGCTATCGCGAAGGAAAAAGACATGGTGTGGAGCAGTTTTTTGGGGAAGACGGCAAATTGTGTGGGGAAGGGGAATATGAGATGGGTATTCCCAAAGGACAGCATTGGCGCAAGCACCCAAATGGCGAGAGATCGTTTTTGGCGGGGTATAGCAAAGAGGGAGAGCTTCTCGAGCCGATCGTCATTTTCAATGACAAAGGACAGAAGACGGCGGAATATCGACTCATTGGCGATGTGCGTGATGGCCCTTGCAATTTTTGGTATGGAGATGGCAAGCCCAAGGCGAAATACAACTATGTAAAAGGTGAGTATGACGGCGAGCAGCTCGAATATTATGAGAATGGAAATCGAAAAATGCGCGCCTATTTCAAGGACCAGAAGCACGAAGGGGCTTATGAAGAATGGTTTGAAAATGGCAAGCTTGCAGCACAAATCCAATACCAGGACGGAAAAAAGCAAGGGCCTTCTCTTCGTTTCTTTGAAGATGGCAGCCCCCAGTTTGAGGAAAATTTTGTTGCAGATCTACGTGATAAGCAGCAAAAAGAGTGGTTTGCAAATGGCAAGCTCAAATTCCAAGGCTTCTTTGACAATGAAAAAAAAATCGGTCTTCAACGTCAGTGGAATGAAAATGGTGTTGTGGTCATGGAAGCGACCTATAAAGAAGATCTACCCAATGGGAAAATTTGTGCGCGTTATGACAATGGGAAAGTTCGTGAGATCATCTTTTTCAAGGATGGAAAGCGCGATGGAAAAGGCGAAGAGAATTTTGAAGATGGCACTGCAAAAGTACATGCCTTTTACAAAGAAGATGTTTTGGATGGGGAATTGAAGGGGTGGCATGAAGATGGCTCGATCCGCTTTGTCAAATTTTTTGACAAGGGAACACCCATTGGAAAGCATAAGGAATACTATCCTCCAAAAGAAGGAGAAAAAGAAGGGCTTCTTGCTCGCGATTTTCACTATGCAAAATCGGGAGAATTGCATGGCGAGCAAAATACCTATTATCCTTCGGGAAATAAACAGACAGTCGTTCAATATAAAGACGGACAACTAGAAGGGATGAAAGCCCTCTGGGATGATGAGGGCAGTCTTTTAGAAGAGGCCTGGTATGAGGATGGAAAACTGAGCGGCCGCTTTTTCGAAAGAGCTAGCGATGGACGTGAGACCATCTACCACTACAAGAACAATCGCCGTGAAGGGCTTCATGAGATCTATTTCCCAGAAAACCAATTTTTTGGCCGGATTAAGGCCTTAGAAGTTCCTTTTGTAGGTGGCAAGCCCCATGGGGAAGCGACCGAATACAATGAAGGAGGATCAAAGCTTTCTGTCACTCAGTACATTGAGGGAAAAAAAGAGGGAACGGCGCAAATCTTTAACCCTCAAGGCCAACTCTTTATGGTTCTCGATTTCAAAAATGACCAGCAAAATGGCCCTGCTGTCCAATATTTCCCTAATGGAAAAGTATTTCGCGAAGTGAACTTTATCGATGGGAAGAAAAGTGGCGATGAAAGAACCTATTTTGACGAAGGCAAGCTTGCTGCGATTGCCCCCCATCAAAATGGAAAGAAAGAAGGGCTCTATCAAGAATGGAATAGGGAAGGTATCCTCATCTTTGAAGGGGAATATAAAGAGGATAAACGGCAAGGCAAGTTCAACAAGTACTATGATGATGGCAATCCCAAAATCTTACAGGTATATGAGGATGACAAGCTCCATGGAGTGAAGAAGGCGTTCGACCCTGAAGGAAATGTGACTGAAACAGAGTACGACATGGGACAGAAAATTTAGTCTGATCCAAAAAGGCGCTGCTCTAGTTCTGGGACATAACGCAGCATGATAGAATCTTCGACTTCGTTGTAATTGGGGTCCATCTCTAAAGGTAGAGACTCGGGGAACCATTCCTGTACGCGCCGCCGCTTTTCATTATAGAAAAACTCTTCATCGTGATAGGTGTAGTGGTTGATGCGAATTTTGTTTACGCTGACAGAATCAGTAAGGCTTTTATTCTCTGCAAAAGGCTTTTTATTTTCCGTAACATGAAACCAACCCTTTTTATAGATGCAGTGGTGCGGCTTTTTGACGTTCTTGATTTTTTTTGGCTGGAAAATGCTTTTCACAAACCGGTTCCGATCGAGCTTTTCCGGTGCTCTTTTTGTAAGGGTGCCAATCTGCGTTTGATTCTCTGGGATGCGATAGACGCCTGAAGTTCCATAATTTTGCCAATTGATCCCAAGTCCAGCATAGCGTTCGTATCCCTTCAAAAAGTCTTTTAAACCTTGCTTTTTGATGGGAACAATAAATTCATCTATATCGATGATAGCGAGCCAAAAAGTTTCGCTTCCTTGTGATTTGATGAGTGTGTTGTAGGCACCACACTGTACTTTCGTCCAATTCTTGTGCTCTTTTGGGACAAAGTTCCACTCAAAGATCTCGACGATACCTTGCTGTACATAAGGCTCTAGTACTTCGAGATACTGATCATCACTGAGGTTATTGAAAAGGTAGAAATGCTCTACTCCTACCATCCTATGGTATTCAACCCATTCCTTGAGGAAGATGGCCTCATTTCGAAAGATAGCGCAAACCGAAAGGTAATATTTGGGGCTTGCGCAAAGGCAAGAACCAAACAGGCAGAATAAAAGGAGGATTCTCACTCTTCAGCAAGACTACGGACATTAACAGCTTGAGGTCCTTTTTGCCCTTCACTAACCTCAAACTCGACACGTTGGCCTTTGTCTAAGAGTCCTTCCATACCTTCAATATTTGATATATGAACAAAATATTCTTTTTTACCGATATCAGATTCAATGAATCCATATTTCTTTTCTTTATCAAACCATTTTACTGTACCGCGTTCCATAAAATTATTCCTTTTGTGTCTTGTTGTGTAAAAGAGTTTCAAAATGACTTGGAATATAATCTCCTAATGGCGCTCCATTTGCTGCAAGTTCACGTATGAGGCTGGAGCTAATGGTTGAAGTATCCTCATCTGCCATCAAGAAGAATGTTTCAATTCCCGTCAGTTTGTAATTGGCGCGGGCCATCTGCATTTCATATTCCATGTCTCCCACGAAGCGCAAACCTCGCACTAGTAAATCAATTCCATTTTCTTTTGCAAAATTGGTAACAAGCCCCGAAAAGCTCATGATTTCTACATTGGGCAGATCGCCTATTTCTTTTTGAAACCCGTCTATTTTTTCTTGTATAGTAAAAAACCCTTTTCCCTTTTTAAGATTTTCTCCAATTCCCACAATAAGAACATCAAAGAGCTTTGCAGCTCTTCGAATTAAACGAATGTGTCCCCAAGTGGGAGGATCAAAGCTTCCAGAATAAATAGCTTTAAACATCCTACTATTTAAAATGAATAATTAGTTATTCTCAAGAAGTTTTATCGCAATGCCCAAAAAAAGCCTTTTCGATCGCTTTCAATCTTTTTCCCATGTTCAGCAGCAGCTCGTTGTACAGCATCGCGCACAGCTGGCTCTCGCCATTCTGTTCCACAAAGGACTCCATCCTCTTTAAGGAGTGGAAACCAATTCATGATGTCGCTATAGACACGGCTAGTATCGCGAGCGGTATCTACATAAATGAGATCGGCACGAATATCTTGTCTAATGGCTTGTACTGCTTCGTCGGTTGTCATCCGAAGAGGAATCACACGATCTGCTATCCCAGCTTCTCGGATATTGGAGAGGAAGAGATGGTAAATGTGTTTGAGGCGAGGATCGGTCATCTCTCCTCGATGATTTTCTGAGCCAAGCCAATGGTCAATTGCATAGACAGTTCCACCTTCTCCAACACGGCGAGCGAAAAAACGCGTTGAGGCACCTGCCCAGCTTCCTAATTCGATAACGGTTTTGATTTCCTGAGATTTAAAAATTTGGTCTAGAGATTGTTCTGTAGCAAAGTACCCACTAGGATCAAAGGAAATAGCATCAACGGATTCATATATAGTGTTAGCACAGAGTTGAAGAGAACAAAGACTTAAGAAAAATACTTTTAGCAGCGCCTTCATCAGGACCTCCCTAGGTAGTAAATGAAAAGAAATCAGTTTAGGAAGGCCTTTGTTAAATCGCAATTTATTTTCACAAAAAAAAATTGGTAGGAAAAAATAAACCACAAAGATATGCTTTTTCTTTTTTCTGGGAGGAATTCTTATGACAGCAGGATTAAGTTTGGGAACTACCAATTATTCTGGAGGAGGATCTGCACTGGATTGTGCAGCTTGTGCATGTGTTATCGGCACTATTATGGCATCCGTTGGCCCAATTTTAGGAATTTCATGCCATTCTAGTAATTCAGGCTGCAGTGCAGAAACACAAATTATTGCTGCTTTAGTTTCTATAGTAGGTATTGCAATATTAACTGGAATAGCTCGTCGCTTTTGTTGTAGCGAAAACTCAAATAAACATAGTTATACTGCCATAGAGTCTGTCTAATAAAATTTATCTAAAAAACCAAAAGTTCCCTTCCGTTTCAATTTGCATATGAAGATGTTGGGCGGCTTTCTTCACTCCTTTGCGAACACTCTTCCAGTCCCAGTCATCCCCACAGATAATCCCTCCTGGATTTAAGTGGGAATGCCAATTTATGATGTCTCGACACACTTGCTCAGTCGTATGGTCGGCATCGACATAGATGAGATCGGCTGTAAGATCAAGGGCTCTAGCGGCCTCATCTGTTCTCATTCGAAAAGGGATGACAATCTCCTGCAGTTCTGCATGTTTTATGTTTGAGAGAAAAAGTTGGTAGAGGTTCTTGAGACGAGGGTCATTTTTGTGAGCATCTTCGGTAGGAGAGCCTTGCCAGGTGTCGATGGCATAAACTCTTCCCGCTGGGCCGACGGCTTGGCCAAAGAAAATGGTGGACAATCCTGCCCAACTGCCTAGTTCAATAACAGTGTGAATTTCTCGGGTATTGAAAATTTTTTCAAGAGCAGTTTGATTATTGAACCAGCCATGCGGATCGAAGGGTAGGGGTTTGATGTGGTCGTAAGCGGATGTCCAAGCAATTGAATGTAGAAAAAGGATGAGAAATATTCGTTTCATTATGAACTCCAGAAATGCAGGGTTATGTCGCCAAAGTGTCTTTCATCGGTTTTTTTCAAAAAGGGGAGGATAGATTTTATTCGGTACTGTTGGTGGAAATAAACAGATGCTTTAATGGAGTGGTTTCGCTCGGATCTTGTACATTAATTTGCCGATTTTTTCGCCACTCAGATATCTTTATACCCGCATCTATACAAAAACAAGCAAGACTTATAGAAGAAAGCGTCCCAAGAAATAAATTCAAGCCAAAATCATCTGAAAATTCCATTCCTCTAGCTAGAAAAGAGACCTGAACTCCAGGCCATGATAATAATCCTATGCCCATACATACATAAGAGCAGCATCCTGGAGACTCACTACCACAGTCGCCAAAGCCCTTGTTAGAAGGTTGTATCATAAATTACCCCACTTCGATTGTTCCAACGTGATGAAAAGAATATCACAAAAAATCATTTATTGTAATTGCCAAAAGTGAAGGGTTGTGTCGCCAAAATGTCTTTCCTCGATTTTTTCCAGAAGAGAAAAATCGATTTCTGCTTTCTTACTTTGTTCAAGTATGACAATTCCGTCTGTTGCTAGCAAGGGTGGAATTTTTTCTAAAAGGAGGAGGATATCTAGGTTGTATGGCGGGTCGATATAGATGATGTCGAATTGTACTTTTTCTTTGGTCAAGCGTTTCAATGCAATTTGTGCATCTTGTTGTAAGACAGAGGCGCTGATCCCAAGCTTTACGAGGTTTTCGCGGATGCAGCTGGCTGCAAGGCGATTTTTCTCGATAAAGACGGCGCTTTCGGCCCCGCGCGAAAG
>JAAKFC010000239.1 GCA_011065225.1 Chlamydiota bacterium | reverse complement strand
TGGTCTCAAAAAGATCTCAGATATCCCTCCCAATGCACGGATTGCATTTGACCCGGAATTTGCTTCCCGAAAGGAAGGCGATCTTCTGAGGAAAAAGTATCCTTTAAAATGCAAATCCAAATTAATGGATCAAGTAGTCCTCTACTTTTCTCTCCAGAGCAATGTCATCGATGTGATATCGGGCTTTTCTACGGATGGACGCCTCTTAGGGTCTTTTTTCCACATTCTAGAAGATGATAAAGGGGCCTTGCCCGCCTATGTGGCAGCTCCCCTCATCCGAAAAAAAGCACTCGAAAAGTTTCCCGAAATGGGCAAAATCTTTGCCCTCCTTCAAAATCGCCTTACCGATGATGAGATGATCCAGCTCAATTACCAGGTCGAATGCTTAGGGCATAGAGTCCCCTTTGTCGTGCAAGAATTTCTTGAAAGTGCTAAATTCTTTTCCAAAAATCTACAAGAGGTCTCATGTCAGTAGAATTTTCAAATATTCCTGATTATAGAAATGGGTTTAAAGAATTAAAAAATTTTTTTACAGAAGAGAGAGAAAAAAATTCAGTAAAAAAATTCAAAAAAATTTGGAAAGATAAGTTTGATTCTTTGAAACTTGATGATCAATTTGCAATTGCTGTTAAAGTCGCGAGGATCTTTGATATAACGTTTCAAAAAAACGATCCAAAATCAGCAGAATTCGATGATCGAGCATTTAATTTTGCCATAAGAGTTCGAGGAGTAATTGACCTATTTTGGGTATTTGCTAAGGAGCTTAAATCTTTTAAAAATGAGAAAAAAAAATGGGACCCTTTGATTTTAATGCCTCTAATTCTTAGTGGGGAAGACATTAAAATAATAAGTGAAAAAGTTAATAAAATAGTTATCTCGCAAAATTAAAAGCAATTGTTGTTTAAAGCCAATACTTAGGGCATAACGTCCCCTTTGTCGTGCAAGAATTCCTCGAAAGCGCTAAACTGCTCTAGCTGTGGGGGTTACTATTTTTTGTCTAGTCTAATTAGTTAAAAAAATATTTTATTGTTGATATTTTAATTTAAATTTGATAACATTTAATAAAGTATTATTTATTTCAAAAAATAAGGAGAAAATAAAAATGTTTAATATTATAAGGTCTACATATGATAATTCTTATTCTCTTTTTGAGAGATCGGGTATTTCTGAAATTGGAAAGCCTTTTGAGCAGCTTCGAGTATTTTATCTGCGAGAAAATTTAAAAACTTTTTCACTAGTTGAGAGGCTTAGAAAATGGAATGAAAAATTTGAATCTTTGCCTGAGTATATAACAAGTGGAATGATTCAATATTCTATAGAAAAATATAATCAAGATACAAAAAAATGGGTTGAAATTTATAATGATAATAGATTAATGGCGCCTAACAATGAAATTTCTAGAGCTAGTTATTTGAATCGCCTTAATCCTCAATATTTTGAAGGGTCTAGTTGGGAAAATCAAGATCAATGTGCGTTATATTTTTTCGCATATTTAGAAAATATTGAACTGCCGAAGATGTTAAGTGAACTCGCTGATAATCCTCCAGTAATAGATAAGGCAAATGAGTTTAGTCAAGCCGTGCCGTCAATAGAAGAAATACAAGAACTAGTTTAAAAATTATTTCCTCATTCCATAAGTAATTTGCCGCCATATCATGCATGGCGGCGTGTTTAAAAAAATCGAATAGAAATATTAGGGGATTTCGTCCCTTTTGTCGTGCAAGAATTTCTAGAAAAAGGATCCTATTTTTGAAGCAGCTCAAGCTTTTGGCTGATGTCAGCCAACTGCTTTTCCATTTGAGACAGCTGTGTACGCAGATTTTCAACAACTTCTTGGGGTGCCTTTTGCACAAAGTTTTCGTTGCCAAGTTTGGCGCGTGATTGCTGCTGCTGCTGGATGAGTTTTTCCTGCTGCTTTTTGAGTCGCATGTGTTCTTTTTCGCGCATTTCTTCAGGAAGGGGAATGATGAGGGTGAGTGTTTTGACAATGTGTGATGCTGAAAAGCCCTCAGGGGCTTTTTCAGGGCCATAGGTGATTTGATCGAGTCGTACGAGAGCTTTGAGCATCCCTTCATTTTTTTGTATGAGAGCAAGGTTTGGATCGTCTTTGGTGGCTTGGATGATGAGATTGGTAGTGACACCTGGAGCGATTCCCATTTCGGCTCGGATATTGCGGATGGCGTGAAGCACTTCGTTAATGAATGCAAAGGTCTGTTCGATTTCGGGATTGATGTCTTCTTTGGCAATCACGGTAGGATAAGGAGCTACGATGCAAGCGGGTGCGCTTAGAGCTTTGAGGGTTTCTGCAAGATAGGGATCTTGGCATGTGCCAGAGGGGATTTTTTCTTTGAGCTGATGGAAAAGCTCTTCGGTGACAAAGGGAATCATCGGATGGAAAAGTCGGAGGAGA
>JAAKFC010000238.1 GCA_011065225.1 Chlamydiota bacterium | reverse complement strand
CCAGTACATCCCCTACCATCCCGGCAATTTTGAAAATTTGCAAGGAGAGATCATTGGCCGTCATGATGGCGCTGCCTATTACACTTTGGGTCAACGCAAAGGCCTTGGTATCGGTGGGCCTGGAGAGGCTTGGTTTGTTGTAGACAAAGATGTAAAGCGCAATGTCGTAGTGATTGAACAAGGGAGCGATCATCCGGCTCTCTATGCATCAAAATTGATCGCCAAAGAGCCAACCTTTATTCCTGCAACACTCCCCTATCGATGCAAAGCAAAAATCCGTTATCGCGAGGAAGATCAGGATTGCGTAATTACAGCTGCAAATGCAGAGGGAATGCGAGTGCATTTTGACACACCTAGGCGAGCTATCACTCCCCGTCAATCGATTGTTTTCTATGATGGGGATCTTTGTCTTGGTGGGGCAATCATTCACTGAAAATTTCTCTGTAATTTTCTATCAGGAATTTTGTAATGGAATTCACTTTCTGCACTTCATTCAAGGCTTTATAAGGATCTTTATTGGCTTCGATAAGGCTGAAACCTATGCAACTAGATAGATTTTCCGCAGTCATCTTATTTCTCTGAAAATTTGCTACAATCTCAGAAAGACAGTAGAGCAAAATTCTTAATCGTTCTCTTTTTTCTTCCTCAAGTTCGAGTAATGTTTTTTTTAATGATTGAACATCTGGTTCTTCCATATTGAGTAGTTTTTCTTTGATTCCATCAAGAAGGCCATATTTTTTGAGCAATTCTTTTAAGGCACTTGTTATTGTTTTTATGCCTTTGTCTTTAATAATCATTGAGACTGGTTTTGTACTTTTTTTACTGGAATTTAGTTTTTTTATAAGAGCGGTAACTTCAGTTTTATTTCCTGGCTCTCGGAACAGTCCTTCAGTATTTATTTGTTTGAGAATGGGTTGAATAAAACTTAATAATGTGATTATTTCCTGTGATAATAACTTTGGATCTATTCGAAGGCCTTTTGGCAATATCGGTTGAATAGAGTCCTCCTCTCTTTTGCTCACATCAGGAATTTTAGCAATGAAGGGTACCTCAGGCTGCTGAGAATCTTTAGTAAAATAGAGGCTTCCGATGATTGCAATGGCAGTTGTAATCCCTAAGTATGCATCTCTATTGAAGCTAAATTGATTTGCCATCCAAGTGATCCCAAGGCCCAATATGGGACTAGCAACCCATTTTCGAGTGATCGGACAATTGGAAATATAGGGCATTTTCTTAAGAATTTCATTAGAACAAGCTGACGAAAATGTAGTAAATAAGCACATTGCAAAAGGCTCTGGAAATAACTCCAAAGATCTCCCATATGCTGTCGTAGCCAAAGTATGCATTAGGTTTTCTCCTGATTTGAAAATGGCATGATCCTAACAGGAATTTCTCAAAACCTCCAAAACAAAAAAAACTTGCCATGCAAAATGGCAAGTTTTTTAAAACAATGTGAAACTTGGAATATTAATTCAAAATTTCTGCAGAATGCTGGATCATGTATGTGATGAGAGTATTCAATTTATCTGTCATAGCCAATTGTTCTAAGCCATCTTTAAATGTAAGAAGATTAGGCCCTATACATGTGGCAAGATTCGCTGCATTCATCTTATTATTTTCTGCATGAGCCGCAATTTCAGAAAGAAAATTCATCAGTGTTTTGAGTATTGCCTGATCTTTTTGCTTAAGCCCATTTAATGCAGTTTTGATTTCATTAACATTGGGGGTTTCAATATTTAGTAAATCTTCTTTGATTGCATCAAGAAGATGAGGAGTTTGATCTCTAAGAATTTGTTTCAAAGCACCTGCTAGTGTATGAACATTTTCTCCTTGAATGTTATTTATCTGGCCTTCTTTGATTTTTTTCACAAGTTCTTTAATTGCACTTACACTCCCAGGGATTCGGAATAGCCCTTCCGTATCCTTATTTTTGAGAATAGCATTTGTGAGGACATTGAGTTTTCCATACAGTGTAGTAGCTAATTTCTTTTCTATATCGTTTAGAGATTCTGCTATTGTATTATTTAGGTTAACAATAAAATGTTGTTTATTTGGATTTCTCGCCAAATTTTCCCAATTAATTGAATGATTTGCATCTCGAAACTCTACAAGTAAGTTAGTCTTAAAAGTTTGAAATTGCTGATATCCCTCTTCTAGGTTGGTAGATGATAGTACTTCTTTCTTAAATTGGCTGAACCTTGCTGAAAGCTGGGATAAGCTTTCGACATTCTCGCTCTTGCTCTCATGTTTAAAGCTAGCAACATTTGGTTGTGAAATTATAAGCGTTGGACCTGTCATAATTAACTCCTTTTTAAGTGTTATTAATAATAACTATTATAACATAATTATTAATATATTGTAAATATTTTATTAAGAATTTTAAGTTGCTTAGAAATAGCGACTTATTGAAATTCCTTTATGTA
>JAAKFC010000237.1 GCA_011065225.1 Chlamydiota bacterium | reverse complement strand
CCAGTACATCCCCTACCATCCCGGCAATTTTGAAAATTTGCAAGGAGAGATCATTGGCCGTCATGATGGCGCTGCCTATTACACTTTGGGTCAACGCAAAGGCCTTGGTATCGGTGGGCCTGGCGAGGCTTGGTTTGTTGTGGACAAAGATGTAAAGCGCAATGTCGTAGTGATTGAACAAGGAAGCGATCATCCCGCCCTCTATGCATCAGAGTTGATCGCCAAAGAGCCCACTTTTATTCCTGTAACACTCCCCTATCGATGCAAAGCAAAAATCCGTTATCGCGAGGAAGATCAGGACTGCACAATTGTGACCGCAAACGAAGCAGAAATGTGTGTACATTTTGACAAACCTAGGCGGGCTATCACTCCCCGCCAATCGATTGTTTTCTATGATGGAGATCTTTGTCTTGGCGGAGCAATGATCCACTGAAAATTTTTGCGTAATTATCGATCATGAATTCTGTAATCGAATTCACTCTTGTCGTTTCATCAGATGCAACTTTTAAATCTTCTGAGAATTTGATAAGATTAGGACCTATGCAAATAGCAAGATTACTTGTAGGCATCATGGTCTTTTCTGAATTTTTTTCAATTTCAGAAAGACTTTTAATGAGCATTTTTAATAATGCAAAATCTTTTGATTCAAGCTTATGGAATGCAATTTGCAATGCACCAACAGAAAGTTCTTCAAAACCCATCAACGATTTCTTGATTGTATCAAGAGGAGCTCGACCTCTGAGCATTGCTTTGAAAACGCCTGTTAATTCATGAATATCTGCTTGTTGAATCATCTCAGTGGTATCTGTCGATTTATTCTTCTTAAAAGTAAATTTCTTCCTAATAGGTTTTTTCGTATTTTTTCCCGGATTTAGCACTTTTAAAAGTTTTTCAATGTTCTTTTTACTCCCATTTATTCGGAATAGCCCTTCAGCATCCTTCTTTTCGAGAATAGCTTCTAAGAGTTGTTGGAAAATGGCATTTTCTGGATGAATTTCTTCTTCATGAGAAGTTTGTGAAAATGGAACTTCATTTATCTTAATAGCTGTTTCTTCTTTTAATTTAGAAGGTGGGCTTTCAGGAGTATTTTCTCTATTGCATATTTTCCATCCTTGGTAAAGACAACCTATTGCAAACGCAATATGCGTGCACTTTTCTAAGTCTAAATCTCCCTTCGCACCAAATTGATAAAAAATAGCCCAAGTTTCACCGACACTAAGTACTACTACTACAAAAGTTCGAGCTTTGGGATAATCGCGAAAACTAGACAAATTTTTCAGAGCTTCATTGATAACAGTTGACGAAATGCTTGAAATAGCTACTGCACCTATTTCTAAGGAATATTCTTGAAATAACTTCAAAGAGCTCCCATATATTGTCGTAGCCAAAGTGGACATTTGATTTTCTCCTGTTTTGAAAATGACATGATTCTAACAGAAATTTCTCAAAACCTCCAAAACAAAAAAAACTTGCCATGCAAAATGGCAAGTTTTTTAAAACAATGTGAAACTCAAAATATTAATTAAAAAATTTTGCAGAATGTTGGATCATGAATGCGACGAGAGTATTCACCTTTAACGTTTCTTGTATTTCATCTAAGGGATTTGCAGTTGATGTAATCGTTAAAAGATTAGGACCCATGCATATGGCAAGATTCCTTGGACCCATCTTATTATTTTTTGAATGAGCTGCAATTTCAGAAAGAAAATTCATCAGTGTTTTGAGTATTGCCTGATCTTTTTGCTTAAGCCCATTTAATGCAGTTTGGATTTCATTAACATTGGGGTTTTCAATATTTAGTAAATCTCCTTTGACTGCATCAAGAAGATGAGGAGATTGATCTTTAAGAATTTGTTTCAAAGCACCTGCTAGTGTATGAACATTTTCTCCTTGAATGTTATTTATCTGGCCTTCTTTGATTTTTTTCACAAGTTCTTTAATTGCACTTACACTCCCAGAGATTCGAAATAGCCCTACTTCATCCTGATTTTTTTGGAGAATAGCATTTGTGAGGACATTGAGTTTTTCATGAAGTGTCGTGGCTAATTTATCTTCTATATCATTTAGAGATCCTGCTATTATCTTATTTAGATTAACAATAAAACGTTGTTGTTTTTGATTTGTCGCTAAACCTTCCCAATTAATTTCAGTACTAGCTTTTTTAAAATTCTCAAGTAAGTTTGCCTTAAAAGATTGAAATTCTTGATATCTCTCTTCCAAGATAGTGGATGAAAATACTTCATTTTTAAATTGGATAAATTTTTTCGAAAGATCGGATAAATCTTCGAAATTACTGCCTTTATTACAGTGTCTAAACTTATCAGGCTCTGAAATTGAGAATTCTGTTTTAACTGACATAGTTAACTCCTTTTTAAGTGTTATTAATAATAACTATTATAACATAATTATTAATATATTGTAAATATTTTATTAAGAATTTTAAGTTGCTTAGAAATAGCGACTTATTGAAATTCCTTTATGTA
>JAAKFC010000236.1 GCA_011065225.1 Chlamydiota bacterium | reverse complement strand
CGATATTGTCAGCAGTTTTTTTGTCGGGGATGTTGATTGCTTTGGCTGAGGGAATTTTATCAATGCGTTTCCCATCGACACTATAGAGAGAAGCCCAGAAGGAAGGTTCTTCCTTTTTTGTTTGTAATTCGGTGGCAATATTCCAGTATTCGATGGGAATGAAGGCTTCGACTTCCTTTTCCCGATCGACGACGAGTTTGAGGGCAACAGATTGGACCCTTCCGGCAGAGAGACCACCATCACGTGCTCCTTGTACTCTTCTTGTAAGGATGGGAGAAATTTTATACCCCACGATTCGATCAAGAAGACGGCGTGCTTGTTGCGCATCAACGAGTGATTGGTCAATTTCTCTTGGGTGCTTGAGAGCTTCATTTACAGCATCTTTTGTGATGGCATTGAAGGTGACCCTTTTGTATTTGGTCCCTTTTGGCAAGATTGCCGCAATGTGCCAAGCAATGGCCTCTCCTTCTCGGTCAGGGTCGGGAGAGAGGTAGACCATGTCAGCTTCTTTGGCGGCTTTTTTTAATTTGGCAATGACTTCTTTTTTATCTGCTAAAAGTTCATACTCAGGCTCGAAATTTTTTTCCACATCGATCCCAAATCCTTTTTTGGGAAGATCGCGGATATGACCAACCGAAGAGGCAAAGGTATAACCTGACCCCAAGAATTTTTTAAGGGTTTTTATTTTTGCCGGTGACTCTACAATGATGAGTTTCTTGCTCATGAAGAAGTATTCTTGAGATTTTCTCTTTTTTAGGGAAGGAAAAAATTTTTTTCAGCAGACAAAAATCTTTTCGAGAGAATAGAATCTTGAAAAATGTTTGTAAAACAAATTACTATTCTTCTTGTTTTCCTTTCACTTCTAGTCGGTTGTAAAAAACCCGGTTGCCCATCCTGTCCATCCAAAAAAAAAGTAGGACTCTGTGTTGTGGCAACAGGAAAATATGATTTCTATGCTCGGGACATGATCAACTCGGCAAGATCCTATTTTTTAAAAGATTGTGATGTCACCTATTTTGTCTTTACTGATGGAGAGATCCCTCCTTCTGATGATGTTGTCATTATCCCCCAAGAACACTTGGGATGGCCAGGGGCAGCTCTTAAACGTTTTCATATGTACGATGAGGCCAATCGAAACCTTTTTTCTGATATGGACTATCTCTTTGCCATTGATGCTGATATGCGCTTTGTAAGGCCCGTCGGAGAGGAGATTTTGGGCAGAATTACCGCTGTCTCGCGGGATGTGGGCAAGCATCGGACTTACGAACGGAAAAAAAAATCTACTGCTTATGTCAAGAAGAAACGTGCTAAGCATTATTTTGCGGGAGCTTTTTATGGAGGAAAACGAAGAGAGTTTTTCAAGATGGTGCACCGCTTAAAGAAACGGGTAGATAAGGATTTAAGCTGGGGGTATATTGCTGTATGGCATGATGAGAGCTATCTCAATCGATATTTGCTGGATCATCCGCCCCAGGTTTATCTGGATACATCTTATTGCTACCTCGAAAAAGTCGCTCCTGATTATATTCCTAAAATCATTGCACTGGATAAAACGAAGTGACAAGATTTTTTTTTGGTTTTCTCGTTGTTGTTGCTCTTTTCTTTGTCTCCAAGTCTTTTTTGCAGAAAAAAAAGGAAAAGCGAACTTGGCTTCAGACCTCACAACAAGAAGTGACAACCTATCGTCCCTTTGTCATTCTGACTGCTTCTTATAACAATAAGAACTATTACAAAAAAAATCTGCGATCGGCCTTTGAACAAAAATATCCTAACTTTCGTGTGATCTATATCAACGATGCTTCTACAGATGAGACGGGCGAGAGTGTTTCCAATTGGATCAAAAATGCAGGGGTTGAAGAGAGGGTTGAGCTTATTCAAAACACTGTCAATCAAGGTGCTCTTGCCAATTTCTATAGGGCGATCCAATCTTGCGCGGATCATGAAATTATCGTCTTTTTGGATGGGGATGATTGGCTTGCGCATGATGAAGTGCTTTTATGGCTCAATCAAGCTTATGAAGATCCAGATACCTGGATGACTTATGGGAGTTATGTCTTTTATCCAAGTTATCGCAGAGGATGGAACAAAAAAATTTCGGAAAAAATTCATAAAAATCGCAACTATCGCACAGCTTGCCCTAAGGATTTTCCCATTTGCCATCTCAAGACTGCCTATGCAAGTCTTCTCAAACGGGTCCAGAAAAAAGATCTCTTGTATAAAGGGAAATTTTTCTCAATGAATTCCGATCTTGCACTCTTTTTCCCCGCCGTTGAAATGGCAGGCAAACATGCGCGCTATATTCGGGATGTCCTCTATATCTATAATCGAGAAACCCCTCTCAATGATAATAAGAAAAATCTCGTCTTACACCAATATACTCGTAAGATCATCGAAAATCTTCCGAAATATAACTTGTTGACGAAATTGGAAGATGACTTACAATCATTTCCGGAGGAAATTTCAACCTATGAAGAAGTGGATTCTCTTT
>JAAKFC010000235.1 GCA_011065225.1 Chlamydiota bacterium | reverse complement strand
CCATAGAGAAGGGAAGTTTTATCGAGATCGCCTTTTAGAGTAACGGCACTTGTAAGTGCTTGGCGGAAATCTTTATTTGCAATGAGCAGCGATCCTTGCGCAAATATGGTGTGTTCGGGGGTTTGCTTGAGGACGCGCTTGAAGACGTTGTCTGCAAAGTTTTGCGCCTTCTCCCCTTCATTTTGGGCGATGAACTTGTCGGCAATGAGGACACCGAATTTTGTCTCCAATTCGGGATTATCTTTGAGAGCATGTTCGAGTTTCTCAAATGCTTCGCCTTGCAACATCCATTTTTCAAAAGCTTGGTTCGCTATAAGATATTGGCTTGTGAAGGGTTTGTGAAATTTGCCAAAAACTTGAAAAGCAACAAAAAGGGCTGCCACAACGAAAGTAATCCCGTAAAAAAAATGTCGCTGCCTTTCCTGCAGCCAATCTAACCATTGGTCTTTCATGTTTTTATGATACTAACTTTCAACTTTGCTGTAAATTAGGTTATAGGGTTTTTTTATTTAGGTGAATTGCATTTAGGACGACTGATATGGAGCTGAGGGCCATCGCTGCTCCTGCAATAATGGGATTGAGCAGGCCAAAGGCGGCGAGCGGTATGCCAAGTGTGTTGTAGCCAAAAGCAAAAATGAGGTTTTGAATGATTTTTTTATAAGATGCCTTGGAAAGACGAATGGTATCGACAACGCCGCTGAGATGAGAGCGCATGAGACCCACAGAGGCTGACTCCATGGCTACATCGGTACCGGAGGCAATGGCAAAGCCCACATCGGCTGTGGCAAGAGCCGGTGCGTCGTTGACGCCATCGCCGACCATAGCCACCGTTTTGCCTTTTGCTTTTGCTTTCTCGACGAAAGTAGCTTTTTCTTCAGGTAAAACTTCTGCTTCAAAGGAGTCGAAGGAGAGTTGGTCAGCCACTTTTTGGGCGACTTTTTGTCTATCTCCGGTGAGCATAATGGTCTCAATTCCGAGATTTTTGAGAGAATCGATTGCTTCTTTGCTCCCTTCTTTGATCTGATCGGAGAGGATGAAATACCCCAGGGTGAGTTTTTCTGTGCCGAGGGCTACGAGCATGCCGCTTTCTTCTTCTAGGGGCTTTAGTAGGCTTTCGATGGGGGTATGCTTTTCTTCGAGAAGTTTTGTTGAGCCTAAAAAATAATTGCGCTCATCGAAATAGCCACTAACCCCACGACCAGGAATGGAGCGAAAGGCGAGCATCGCGGGTAATGAGGGAATGCCTTTTTCTTTGAGGAAATTGAGAATAGCTTCTGATGCAGGATGTTCGGAATGTTCGGCAAGAGTTTTGATGATGGGAAAATATTTTTCATCGATTGCTATTTTTTCAACATTGAGGGTGCCTTCGGTCACGGTATTTGTTTTATCGACGAGAAGGATCTGGATTTTTTGGGCTTTTTCGATAGCTTCGGCATTTTTGATGAATATGCCCATGAGGGCTGCTCTACTACAGGCAACGAGGATCACGATAGGGGTAGCGAGACCGAGGGCACAAGGACAGGCGACAACGAGAACGGCAACGGCACTAATGAGTCCTTCGGTGCCATTTTTTGCAATCAGCGCCCAAAGGACCCAGGTTAAAAGTGCGATGATGAGGACGCATGGAACAAAAATGCCGGAAACTTTGTCAGCGAGGCGCTCTATAGGTGCTTTGGATTTGCGGGCATTTTCAACCATGTCAATGATGCGTGAAAGAGCTGTATCTGCACCTACTTTTGTCGCTTTAGCAATGATGTTGCCATGTTGATTGATCGTGGCGGCAAAGACTGGATCGCCTGGCTCTTTTTCGGCGACGAGGCTCTCTCCTGTGAGCATCGATTCATCGACGGCGGATAGGCCTTCTACGATTTCTCCATCGACGGCAATTCTCTCGCCAGGCCGAGTCATGAATAGGTCTCCGACTTGCACTTCATCGGCTGAAATTTCAATGAATTCTTCCCCTCGCTTTACACGTGCAATATCGGGTTGCATTTCTAAAAGAGCATGCATGCCACTTGCGGCTTTTTCTTTGGATTTTTCTTCCATCATCCGTCCAATTAGGATGAAGGTTATTAAAATACTGCTAACTTCAAAGTAGATGCCGCGAGTGGGATCGACGAAAATTGTATAAAAGCTAAAGACGTAAGCAGCTGTCGTGCCAAGGGCAACGAGAGTGTCCATATTGGCAGATTTGTGTCTGAGTCCCCAAATTGTCCCAACATAGAATGGAAAGCCAGAAAAGAATTGGACGATGGTGGCAAGTACGCCTTGCAAACCCAGGGGAATTTTTACCCCAAACATATCAAGAAGGAGGGGGAAGGTGCAAATGATAGCCACAATGGTACGAACGAGAAGCCAGGGAAAGGCTTTTTTTTCTTGAGGTGGTTTGCAGTGATGTTCCATTCAAAGGATCTTTTCGTAGACTTGTTCCATCTGATCCAGGGTATGCTGCATGGTGAATTTATTTTCAACAAGCCGGCGGGCCTGTTTTCCATAGAAAATTCCTTTCTC
>JAAKFC010000234.1 GCA_011065225.1 Chlamydiota bacterium | reverse complement strand
AGTCCCTGGTCCACTATCTGATGGCGAGGGTAGGCTGTGTGGACGTTCGGTAGACTTCTCAAAGTGGTAGGCCCTTGTAGTGAGCGCAACATTTTTTCTGTATAGCGCCATGTGCTATCGATCAGAAAAATCCCTTTGTCGACATCCTCTTTAGAAAGTTCTGCGGCATCGAGTGCAAGCACAACGTAGTTTTCCAGATTGGGTTGCGTTTTTTTCCACGGATACTGGAAAAATTGCATATCAGAGCGGTTTTCTAACCCGCGCAAGCTACACTTTTTCAATCGTTCTTTTTGATGTCGCAAAATAATAGTGGGCGGAAATGCGTGCATTTTTTATACAAGAATTATGAAGGTCATTATCGCATGCATCCTTTTGATTTGCAATTCAGGTTATGCCAAATGGCATGACAATTACAAGGAAGCAAAAAAAATAGCAACTCTTGAGGAAAAACCCCTTCTGATTGTATTTTTGGGTCCCAATTGGTGCCCATGGTCCGATCAACTCGAAGTCGAGGTGCTTGCTAGTAATGCTTTCTTGGAAAATCTGGAGAAGGAAGTAGTTTTGCTGAAGGTCGATATTCCGGAAGATTTTGACGAGGAAGGATTCCCTGGACAGGATTTGAGAAACCAGTTTCATGTCGAAGAATGCCCTTCTCTTGTATTGGTAGAGTCATCAGGAGAAGAAATTGCGAAACTTTCCTATCTTCCCATTGACCAAAAAGAATTTGTCACATACATCAAAGAGACGCTTAGCGATCATCGAAAAATCAGCCGCATTACCAAGCAGCAGCTTGACAAGCTCAAAGTAGAAGAACTCAAATCGCTCTATGCCAAAGCAGGTCGCCTTGCAGATGTCACATTCAAAAAAGCACTCTTGGACCAGGGCCTCAAATCAGATCGGAGCCCCTTTTTTCTATTAGAGCAATATAGCAATCTGTTCACATCTAGGAAAATGAGTAGTTGGAAATTGCGATCGATTCGCAAAAAAATCATCGCGCGCGATCCTGAAAATAAAGAGGGCTATCAACGCAAGCTTGCAGTGATGGACTTTGAAGCTCTTGCCAGCGTGAAAAAGCCGCAAAAAGCCGAAATTGTTGTAGGTCCCCTTGTCGAATATATGCAAAATTTTGGAAAGAAAGATCAAAAAAATGCATGGCATATCGAAATGAAAATCTCTCAGTATTTTTTCACGCAAAATCAGATTGAAGATGCTTTGCGTCATGCTAAGGCCTCTTTAGATGCCGCTCCAAAGCAGCACAAAAAAGACATTGCAGAGTCTATTGAATACTTACAAAAATATGTCCAATAGTGGAATTCTTGTAGCAGCAGATGAAAAGCTCGAATGGCTTTTACCTTGGTGGTGGAACAGGTATTCTGCCCACAATAACCTTCCTGTTGCATTTGTCGATTTTGGGCTCTCTCATTATGGGAGAACATTTTGTACAGAGCGAGGGGAGGTGATCGATTGTCCCTGTAATCCACCAATGTCTTTTTGTAGTAAAAAAGGCGAGACTATCTTTGGAAAAAGATTTGAGAAAAGTTGGTTCAAAAAGCCCTTTGCCTTCCTTTTAACCCCATTTGAAACAACTCTTTGGCTTGATATTGATTGCGAAGTACTGCAACCCCTCGATTCTCTTTTTGAACGTGAGGGAGAAATTCATTTGGCTAAGGAGACCGATGCTGCAATTGCCCGAGACCCAAATATCGAGGAAGGCGAGATCCTCTACAATTCGGGTGTTGTTCTCTATCGCCGAGATTCATTGCTTGTGAAAAAATGGGCTGAAGCAGTGCTTGAAGAAGGCAGTGATTTTTGGTCTGACCAACACACTCTTTCACGAGTCATCACCTCTGAAAACTATCCCATTCATCTTCTTGAAGAAAAGTACAATTGGCGGATGTCACAGGGGCTCAACATTCACGCTGCTATTGTGCATTGGGTTGGCAGTTGGGGCAAAGACTACATCCGCCATCATGGGGGCATCGCTGAAGAGCTAGCAGCATTGCCCAAAATCTAAAAAAGTCAAAGGGGCGTGCGCCAAGAGATGGTTCTTAACAATTCTTTTGGGATTTCAAACAAAAAGCGGGAAGGAGAAGAGCTTTCGTCTTTGCCGTAGCGCTTGCGCTGCCGAGCCATGCTCAAATTGAGATATTTTTTTGCGCGAGTAATTGCCACATACATGAGTCTGCGCTCTTCTTCGAGATGAAAACTCTTTTCATGGGGGATGATGTGGTCTTCAAGGGCAACGAGAAATGTCGCTTCAAATTCAAGCCCTTTAGCGCTGTGAAAGGTCATCACATTGACCTTATCGCTGATTTGGTCCTTTCCTTTTTTGGAGAATTGATTTTGATCGAGTAGGGTGGTTGTAAGAAAATCTTGCAAAGAGGGTTCTTCTGTATCTTGTTCATAGAGGCGCAGAGCTTCAACACAGCTTTGTACATTATCCCATTTGAAGAGGCGCATTTTTTCACTTTTCACCTCTTCTTCAATCGCTCTTTGGTAATCGATAAGGTCAA
>JAAKFC010000233.1 GCA_011065225.1 Chlamydiota bacterium | reverse complement strand
TCGCGCACGGTGCCCCAAGCCCGCTCACTTAAGTAGGGGCCCCACTTTTTCCAATTCTTCTTTCGTTTGCGATGCTCTAAGAGCCTTTTCTGTTCCGACATTAATCTTCTTATTGCAGAACGGCAAAATATTTACCAAAATTGAATGGTACATACTCAAACTTTTTTTAGGACGTAAAAAGGAAACAGAAAAACTTTCTCTAAAAACCTAAAAATATTTTGAAATATTCTAGTAATTCTCATGACAATATCGAGAACAAAATTGTTATTGGTTTTATGAATATTCCGAGGCCGAGATTTTCGTTTTAAAGGAGTGGCTATAGGAGTATTTTTATTATTTAATTTATTAATTAGATATATAGTCCCAATTGCTATTGCTATTGTGCCAATTGCTAAACAACTGGATTTCAATGTACTTACTTCTTTGAAGTAATCTTCTACAGAAGCCATACTGTCTTTGAAGAAATTATAGATTTTTTCGTTCTTAGGGTTATGTATAACGGCGAGGAATTTCTTTGGACCTTCAAAAACCTCATCGGTTCTTGTTGTGGAAAAATATTTAATACCCCTTATTTCTATTTCTACACCAACTAACTGAGTTGATACTTCTTTGCAATAATCTTTTGCACTTTGAAGAGTTTTTTTACAATCATTTAAATTATTCATAATTTTACATGTGTAAAAATCTGGGCATGAAAAATCAGGAACAATATTCTCGTAAAAAATACTAGCATACTTGTCACTGTATGCTGGAAAAATAGAATTCATTTTTTGCCTCACTTTTAGCTTGTTCTTTAAAAGATCTTAACAAAAAAACCTCAAGGGTGCAAGTAAAAAAAATTACTTATTGATCTTTAGTGAAGATTTGATTTTTGAGAAATGCATGGACTTGCTCTTTTGCTCTGCCAATTTCAACTCGCTTGCATGACTGTATTTCTTCCTCAGATAGTCCCAATTCTTTGGCATTTTTGGGATCTTCTCGCAATTTTTCATGAACCTCTTGTCGATCTTTTCCTTTTTTTGCTGCATGCATCAAAATATTTTCGAGTGCAAGATCATCGCTATGCTCTTTAAGATTTTTCTCAATCTTTTCTGGATGCACTTGAAGATGAGAAAAGACACGAGTGAGAAGACAGAGAATAGCATCTGCTGTGAGAAAGCTTTCTGGATGGCGTCTGAATGCGGTTTAAACGCAGATTTTGATACGGCGCTCAACACTATGTCATCATATTGGAGTAGGTTCATTAAATTGACGCAAGTTTAAACTATTGCAAAAAGTCATTCGCCAGTTTGTAATTAATGTAAATTTTTTTTTGTCTGATTGTTTTTTTCTTTGTATATTTTTTTCAAATACCAAGAAATTTGTGGATTGTTGCGAACAGCTTCTGAATATTTTGTCTCTAATTCTTGAGAATTTATTGCGGCTTGCATGCCTTGTAAAGCGGTTTGATATATAGGAGTACCAAGGATTTGATTGATTTGTATATTTTTATTTATTTTTCTCAGATTAAAACATAAATAATACCAAAATAAGTCAATTAGAATTGTAACAAATGAATATGCTTGAATAATTGATAACAAAGGCGCAAATTGAAACATGTTCATGTTTTTCAGAAGGAGTTTACTAGTCTGCAAGGTCCCTAAAGAATAAAACTCATATGGTATGTACCAAATTGCAGAAATTAAAGTAATTGTCAATAGAACTGTTCCTGGTTTTTTATAGGCGCAATAAAATATAATTATCGAACATATAATACCTATCAGAGTTCCAAAAATTGAAAATCCACCAAGAATTTTTGCCCCCTCTTCTAAAAGTTCCTTATTAGTTGAAAGAAGGGGATTAGATTTTAGAGATGAGAATGCCCAAGTTGGGATAATTATTGGTAAGGTTAACTTGACTAGCAAAATAATAAGCCAGTATCTTTTAATAGAACTATCTTTCATTGGAACTCCTTGAATTTTATAAGAATTATGAAATTTTTAATGTTAATTTTTTCAAATTCAGAATTTGATTTCAAGAGAAGATTTTTCAAATCCCTTATATTCGTTAAGAAAGGGAAAGATTTGATTTTTGAGGAATGCATGGACTTGTTCTTTTGCTCTGCCAATTTCAATCTGTTTGCATGACTCTATTTCCTCTTCAGATAGTCCCAATTCTTTTGCATTTTTGGGATTTTCTCGCAGTTTTTCATGAACCTCTTGTCGATCTTTTCCTTTTTTTGCTGCATGCATCAAAATGTTTTCGAGTGCAAGTTCATCGACATGTTCTGCAAGATTTTTCTCAATTTTTTCTGGATGAACTTGAAGATGAGAAAAAACGTGGGTGAGAAGACAGAGGATGGCATCTGCTGTTAGAAAGCTTTCTGGAATGACAATGCGCCTCCCGGCTGAATCATCGAGTGTGCGCTCTAGCCATTGTGTTGCGTGCGTATAGCTGGGATTTTGGCAGAGAGAGAGGAGAAAGCGTGCCAAGCTGCAAATTCTCTCAGAATAGATGGGATTGTGTTTATGTGGCATGGCAGAGGA
>JAAKFC010000232.1 GCA_011065225.1 Chlamydiota bacterium | reverse complement strand
ATCTCCTGTGGCCAGCTCGAGTTTCAGAACTTCTTCTTTCGAGAGATTGTCAAGATGCATGATGATAGAACGAAGCGAATTGCCATGCGCTGAAATGAAAACATTTTGTCCACTTGCAAGGTGGGGCACAATCTTTTCTTGGAAGTAAGGAATTGCACGTGCAGCAGTATCGGCAAGACATTCCCCATTTGGTGGGGGTATATCATAGCTACGCCGCCAGATATGAACTTGGTCCTCTCCATATTTGTCCATAGTCTCGCGTTTGTTGAGACCTTGCAGATCGCCATACATCCGCTCATTGAGCTCCCAAGCTTTGATGGTAGGAATAGTCAGTTGCGCGGCTTTTGGATTATGGATTTTAGCCCACTCATCGAGTTTTCCCTCTCCAGAATGAAGAATGACGGGGACTTTTCCCTCTTCGTGGTGAGCCATTGCAATCATTGCTGTCATCTGAGCCCGCATCAGCGATGAGATGTAAATCACATCGATAGGAATATGGGAAATTTTTTTTCCAGCTTTAACTGCCTCTTGGATCCCTTCAACACTCAAAGGGATATCGACCCAACCGGTAAATAAATTCCGCTTATTCCATTCAGACTGCCCGTGGCGTAAAAGAATGAGCTTTGCCATAGCCGTATCATAGTCAATCCCTAGGTTAATTGAAATCATACTAAAATTTTTATTCAAATTGAAATATACCCGAAAATCCGCTATCCTTTTTGCATGGAACAAAAACGTTTAAGCAAAGTACTCGCCTCTGCTGGAATTGCCTCGCGTCGTGGGGCAGAAGAACTCATCTTTGCAGGTAAAGTCACTGTCAACGGAAAAGTGGTTCTCAAGCCAGAGACCCACGTAGATCCGGTAAAAGATGATGTGCGGATCGAAGATCAGCGGCTTGGCGATGAGCAAAAAAAAGTCTATTATATCCTCAATAAGCCGACCGGTTTCATTTGCAGCAACAAGCCAATGGAACGAAAAAAGATAGTCATTGACCTTTTCCCTCCTGACACTCGCCTCTTTTCCGTGGGAAGACTCGATCGCGATACGACAGGTCTTTTACTCGTTACCAATGATGGGCATTTTGCACAAAAAGTGATCCACCCTCGCTCCAATATCGAAAAAGAGTATCTTGTCAAAACAAGAGAAGAAATCTGCCATGAGCATTTGAAACACATCTCCAAAGGCGCCTTTGTCGATGGAGTCTTTGTTCGGCCCATCTCAGTACGAAAAATGCGACGCGGTACCATCAAAGTGATTGTCAAAGAGGGGCGCAAACGCGAGGTACGCGTTTTTGTGCAAAAGGCTGGGCTCACTATTTTGAGCCTCTCTCGAATCCGAATTGGTAGCCTATCTCTCGGTCAGCTTCCAGAAGGAGCTTATCGCGAAATGAATGAACGTGAAAAAGAGGCTGTATTGAAAAGTAAAAAATCGGATACTCTTAAGTCCATATGATGACAATCGCTCGCCTGTTCGGGAAATCTCCCTTTGCTCCCCTGCAAAGCCACATGAACAAAGTGGCAACTTGCGTGGAAAAACTCACCAAAATCATTGAGTCTCTTGCCCGTCAAGAGACCAAAAAAATCCAGCGCCTCGTCGAAGATCTCTCCCAGCTTGAGCATGAAGCTGATCTGACCAAGAATGATATTCGGAATCACCTGCCCAAAAGCCTCTTTATGCCAATTGATCGGGGGCATTTTCTCGAAATTTTGGCCATCCAAGATTCCATTGCCGACATGTCGGAAGACATAGGGATCACTCTTTCACTCCGCCCTCTCGACAATTATGAATGGTTACAAGTCGAGCTGAAAGAACTTTTCTTCAAATCTACAGATGTTTTTTGGGATGCAAAGAGAATCATCGAAGAGATAGACGAGCTACTTGAATCCGCCTTCGGAGGAATTGAAGCAGAAAAAGTCAAAACAATGGTCGAAGAGGCAGCGTACAAAGAACATCAAACGCAGAATTTGAAGCGCGTTCTTTTGAAAAAGCTCTTCACTGAAGGGGAAAAGCTCTCCCCTCCCGCTTTTTACCACTGGTTCAGATTGATCGAAGACATTGGAGCACTTGCTCAACGCTCAGAAAAACTTGCTAACCGCATTCGTATGGTTCTTGAATTGAAGTAATAAGTTGATGAGGCTATCTCATATTTGAAAACATGCTTTTTGAGTCTTTTTATCCATCTTTTCACTTCACTTCTTGGCCTACTTTGCCAAGTATGTCCTGCGAAATGAATCAAAAATCTGTAAAAAAATCCTTTCAAAAATCAAATTCTTCAAATAGTGGGATAGTCTCATGGAAACAGCACTCCTTCTAAAAATCATCGTTCTTCTCATCGGATTTTACATGGCATGGAACATTGGTGCCAATGATGTCTCGAATGCGATGGGAACATCGGTCGGTTCGGGAGCGCTGACACTCCGCCGCGCAGTGATCATCGCTGCGATCCTCGAATTTGCAGGAGCCTTTTTTCTGGGAAGCAATGTCTCCCAAACCATGCAGAGCGAACTGATCGATGTAACGCGGTTTG
>JAAKFC010000231.1 GCA_011065225.1 Chlamydiota bacterium | reverse complement strand
CTCTGTTGTTATGGACATAGGGTTATGTCAGAACTAAAACGACTGATTTCTAAGCAGTTGTAAAAATGGGGCAAGCTGGACTTGAACCAGCGACCGGCGGGTTATGAGGGAGGGAGAATCCCATTTCCACCAGCACCATCCAACATTTATGAGCATAAGTATAAAGATCTTGCTTGATGGATGCAACGGGTTTTTACTGGAACAAATTGGTAAAAATGGAAGCTTGGTGCACCGTGTGTGCACCATGAAATTATTCTTTTTTGCCTTTAGGAGCTTTGAAAGTTTTTCAATGCGTTTTCATTTGTCGAAGAGAGGGGAATTTGTATATGTAGATTGTTCCCTTATATACAAAAAGCAACGCTAGTAGAGGACTGTTTGCAAATTGCTTTCGCCCGGGGATCCAAGGTTATTTCCAGAGGGTCTTCCTGAAGACCTGAATAAGTTCTTAAGAGCTCGTGTAGATCGAGGAAGGGCTCTTAAGGGAAAAAGATCGATTCCACTAACGGTGGTTTGCAGGCAGTCTCTTAATCAAAAAAAGAGGGGAATTGGGATTCACTAGCTATGTTAATCGGAAGTCTTCCATGAAGATTGTGAAGAATAGATCCTTCACTGGACCAATAAAATGGTTTGGTTATGAATTCGGTAAGATTAAAAATCTTTTTCAACTTATAAAAAAGTTTAATGCTTCTTGAAACGGAATACAAAGGAGAATACTGGGTAGTGGTTTGTAAGGAGGCAGTACCTTTAGTAAAGAAGTTTCGTTGTAAAGAAGCCAGGCTAGCAATTGCTCTTTTTAAAAAATGGTCATTTTTTGCAGTAGAAGAAGAAATAACAGCATAAGAATGCACTTTTGGATAAGAAAGATTTTCAAAAGAAACAGGAAACCCACTTTGTTCTACACGAAGCCAAGGTATGGTTATTGATCCTAAAAGTCCAAAGCTCTGTGTGATGATGGATGCAAAGTTAAAGGCTTTATGTGCGGTTGAAAAATAACTTAAGCCAACTGTTGCAAATAAACGATAAGTATTCAGCAGTTGATGAATGCCGACGTAGTAAGGCGTTTCAAATTGGGCAAAGCTACCACGAGGAGCTAATTTTGATAGATTTCCTACATACGAAAAAGTTGTATCTAGATAGAAAAAAGCTGGTATTGCAATCATTGCTAAAGGGATCGTAGTAATAAGCCAATGTTTTTTATCCGGTCCGATATTTTTAGTTAAGTAGTAATTCGTCATCACAGCAGATAAGATATCGGAAACAATCAAGTAATGTCTTAGTGTTGTAATAGCTGGTGCGAATTCAGGAACGCGCTGCAAAGCGGCTAAACCAGCCTGAAAGATGTTATAAATAGCATGTATTTTTTCAAATGTACGTTGGACAGGTTGTGGATGTTCCCTAATGACATTTATTTCAGCTCCAAGACTTCCTTTTTCCCTATCCCAAACTGTGATATCCAGGTTATGTTGAGGGGGGCGTTCATTGCAATTTGGGCAGGCTGGCAGGCTGGATTCAGGGATGTCGATATTATATGACCATGTTGTATTCTTATATATAAAATTTTCATAATGTTTAGTTTCTACTCTTGTATATTGATGCTTGTCATAGAAGAATTCTGCTCTTCCTTGAATATGTCCTTTTAAACATTCCCTATGAAAGGCATGGCCGTTTGTGCAAAATACATTATCTGGTCTTGCTTCCAAACATATGGAACAATCGTCTGCCTTATTGACCTTTTTCAGCAGCATAGCAGAGTAGAGGACTTTTATTTTTGTTAAAGGGGAGAGAAGATGAAGAGCTAAAGTTTGAATATCCCTAGGGTGAGAAAGGTCTTTGCTTCCCTTCATCTTTAACCAACTGACGCTGTGATTTTTGTATAAGCTATATACACTAAAACAAGCACCTAATAATAAAGGAATTCGATCTTTTGTAAAGAATGCAAGGGCAAGAGAATTAATAATGTTTACAATTTGAAAGGTTGTTGAGTGTACCTGAGTTTTCGATTTGCCTTTTGGATTCATTATTTTTGATACGAGAAGATGGGTGCTGTAGATCATTGCGCATGCAAAGGGGATAGCTGGTAAATAGCTACCCATAAATGTCTGACTGGCAAATTTGACCATAGAATTTTGTGTGAGGTCAATGAAATTTCTTGCAGAGTTTAGGGTTACAAATCCATTCAAACAAAGGAGCCCAGCTTGCCAGTTAGAAAAGTGATTCGTAGCTAAACGATTGATAAAACGAGTGAGATCGCCCGCTCGCTCAGGAGTTGCTCGGACACGGCTATAATATGCGGCTTCAACCCCCTGGAGACTCGATTGGCCAGCCCGGTACAATAAATTTGATCCCGCTTTATAAAAGCTAAACAAAGTATTAACAACTAAAGAAGAGGAATTCACTATTGTTGTCATTGAGACCTCCTAATAAAAACTGGCGAAAATAATAAGGTTTGATTGCTTTAAAAACAAAGCTAAAACAGACAATAAAAATGGAGTTGAGCTCAATTGTCCGAACTTCAAAACTTACGTCCCATGATGTTGGGGCAA
>JAAKFC010000230.1 GCA_011065225.1 Chlamydiota bacterium | reverse complement strand
TTATTATGGCAAAATATTAAATTTTTGTCAATAATGATTCACGTGCTGTGATTGACCAAGAATATTTCACGCCCAATACTCCTGAGCAGAAGGTCTCTAAGGACTGCAAGTAGCATGAGATTTAAGGCAAAAACCAATTCTTCATTCGCGATGTGTATATATCCAACACATTTTCAAAGAAAGCGAACTGCTCGAAGAAACAGTTATCCGGAAATTCCGGACAACTGCTGCCGATGAGTTGAATATTTTAATCGGAGGAAGGAGCTTTTTCTTTACAGAAAAAGAAAAATTGAAAAATCGCTTTGATAATTGAATTAATATAGGAAATTATTGATCGAATACAGCTCATTTGCTGTGGACTATCTGTAATCTGAAAAGGTTCGTGAAAAGTTACCTTTTTAAAATTCCCATTTTTTAACCGGTTGGCTGTGCTTTTGCCCTCTTCTGCAAAAGAGTAAAGATCATCAGAAAATTTGCGTAGTGTTCCATCTTGAGTATATTTAACAATAATACCAAGAATTGCTGCTGAAAAAATGACATTTATTGTTTTATCTATTCCAGAGACAGATGAAGAAGAAGCAAAAGCGAGGACTTCTAGGATTTGCAAAGGGATCAACACATTTGGAGAAAAAAGATAAGAACTAACGAGAGCAGTAAATCTTACAGGTGTGATAGCAGTGCTTGCTCCATCAGGTGATACTTTTTTTCCGTCCAGTAACCAACTGATTTTTTTAGAGAACCATTGAGGTGAAATAGCAAACTCGGGCAATGGTTTAAAATGAACCTTAATTGGGAAAAAATAAACATTTGCAGTCATATAAAACTCCATTTAGAATTGGAAATATTATACTTGAAATAAATCTCAAAAGTCAATAATACATTTTTTTGAAATTTTTTACTTTTATTGTCTGTGCTAAATTTTTTTTAGTTGAAAAATCCAAGCCACGATTGATATTTTTCGCCTATTTTGATAAAATACTTCCGAAATCTAGGAGGATACTATGTCAAATATCATGATTCAACCTGCAGCACTAAAAGAGATAGAATCTCTACATCTCGATCAGCATTTGCACCCTTACGGCGTCCAACTTTTGCCTTGGAAAACCAGTGGTATGACCTGTAATAAGGGTCTGGTTCGTACATATGAAGTATGCAAAGTGATAGCCAATTATACCCCTAATGGCCGCTTTGATTTTTCATATCTTTTCTACCGAATTTGGAATGCCATTAAAGTCATTTTTTTATCTGACGGCGAACTCAAAGACAGAACTGCCTTGACAGTCCGATCTGACTGGGAAAAAGCCATCCATACTGCTGCTTTTAATGATGCTTTTTTTACGGGTGAACTTACTTATGAAAAAATCATCGAAACTCTAAACAAAGCTCTTGATCTGAACTGGGAAAAAGGGACTCAGACAAAGTTGGAAAAACCAGAGCCTTGCAGATTAGTCCTTCATTGATTCCTAACTGCAGAGGGGGACACGAAGAAATGGGTCCAACTCAATTGTCGCGACACTGTGGCGACAATTGAGCGCCCATATTTGGCTCGTTCTTCTTTCAAAATTTCCTTATGGATTCTGTTCGTTTTCGGAGAAATTGCGCAAAATTTCAAGCAAAAAACACAGGAAACCATTAAAATGAAGTCATATAGGAATTGGAGTTCTTGGTTCCAATTAAATGGAGAAAATAATGGACTTAAGTGAAAAAGCCCTTGACTATTTGGAGAACCATATCCCAGAGCTTGCTGAGGCAGCATTCAAACAGGCTTATTGGGCGGCTCTTGCGTCTGGGAGTAGTGTGCTCGTAAGCGAAAATGGAAGTCTTGTAGAGGTATTCCCTGATGGAAACCGTAAGTGTATAAAAACATTACCTCCTTGGACACCTGTCAAGCGCGGACAAAAGTTGGAAATTCGATGAATACAAGCATTCCGCGTCTTCGCATGTTCGCTGGGCCGAATGGATCTGGCAAAAGCACATTCAAGACGATGATCCGTAGGGAACTCCTTGGTATTTATATCAATCCGGATGAGATTGAAAAGGAAATCCGCGATCGTGGATTTCTCGATCTTGAGGCTTATCATGTGACAACTACAAAGCAAGAGATTCTCGACTTTTTTAAGAGATCTCCTCTATTAAAGAAGGCGGATTGCCTTGATGAAGCAGATTCATTGCGCTTTAATGATAATAAACTGAGCTTTCATGAAGTCATGGTCAGTGCGTATTTTGCCTCCGTTGCAGCTGACTTTATTCGTCAAAAGCTGATTGAATGCTCAAAATCTTTCACATTCGAAACTGTAATGTCTTTTCCTGACAAGATTGAGCTCCTTCGCAAAGCTCAGTCTAGAGGCTACCGTACCTATCTCTACTATGTAGCAACTGAAAATCCCGACATTAATATCTCACGTGTTCGCTATAGGGTAAGTCGAGGAGGTCACTCTGTGCCAGAAGATAAAATTGTAACCCGCTTCCACCGCTCCTTGGATTTACTAATGCAAGCTGTCCAATCCACTCATCGCGCCTATATCTTCGATAATTCAGCCCATGAACA
>JAAKFC010000023.1 GCA_011065225.1 Chlamydiota bacterium | reverse complement strand
CGCATCCCAAATTCTGGATCTGGCTCCGGAGCGACACGAGCCCCAATGATAGAGTCCAATTGCATGAGGATTTTTTCGATTTCTTCAGGCTGGATATTTTCGCCTCCTGAGATGAACTGTCTATCTTTTCTTCCCAAAATTTCAATTTCTCCATCAGGGTGCAATTTTCCAATATCGCGCGTTGCAAACCAGTCTATTTTTCGCGGCCTTTTGCCCCAATAATGGGAAAAAAGAGAGGGACCACGCAAAAGAATTTCTCCATCCTCTTTTAGTGAAAGCTCAATGTGGGGAAGAATTTGCGTTTTGCTATTGGGCGGCTTGAGCATGGCCATGGATGCCGTTTCGGTCATTCCATAGGAAGAATAGAGGGGAAGGTTTTTCGCAAGTGCTTCTTTGTAGAGTTTTTCTCCAAGCGGAGCACCACCCATGAGAAGGCATTTGCAATTGGGCAGTGCGGACTTGTTTTTGAGAAATCGATAGAGCTGCGTTGGGACCATGGAAATGTGAGTAGCTATTTCCAAGTTCTCAGGAAAAATGATTTGTGCTCCAGAAAGAAAAGTTCGGATCATGATGGCGATTCCTGATATATGAAAAAGAGGAAGGTTGAGACAATAGATATCTCCTTGAGACAGCTCTAAGGCTTTACAGGCATTTTTAGCGCTAATCATGTGATTCTGCAGGGTATGGCAAGCGATCTTACTTGCCGAAGAAGTTTCAATAAGGGTGGCTAAGCAATTCGGGTAGATATTTGAAATGTCGTAAGACCTTGTCAGGGGAATTTTTCCTGTCTCTATCCAAACACTTTTCGTTTTTTCAATCCGCTCTTGGATCGCATCTGGGGGAAGACGCGGGCTGAGTGGATAGACAGCTTTTCCGGATCGCCAAGCGGCAAAGAAAAGTGCGAGATCGATTGGAGTTTTTTGCGGGGCAAAAGAGAGAATAGGCTCTGGAATATTGATAAGAAAATGACAGATTTTTTGAATCAGTTCATCAAACCCCGCAAAGGTAAGAGAGGGGAAGGCTAAAGCATTAGGGCGATGTTTTTTCCAATGTGCAATCGGACATAGTTTCATATTCAAAATAGCGAAGTGTGTCGAGTCCATGTTTTGTTTCCTCAAGTCCGCAGCGCTGAATCAATCGCTCAATTTGTGCAATTCCAATAGGGCTTTCAAAACTACTTGTGAGCACTATCTCAGGCCCAAGATTGAGATAGGGGGTGATGGGATAGGTCATTGTGGGTTTGAGAATAAAGGCCTTCAAATTTTTGGATTGCAAATAGGGAGTGAGGTCTTTGATTTCTCGCAAAGTCTCATCAAGAGCGTAAGGATAGGGAAAATGGAAGAGATCTTCAATATTTGTTGAGGGTTCTTCGATATATTCGAAAAAATCTTTGGGGTAGTGTGCGCAGAATCTCATGGTTTCTTCAAAATCCCATTTCCGATTCAGATCAATCCTGAGCCGAAATTGATCACTGAGCTTAGCTACAATTTGATGGGCGGTTTCTGGGGTAAAATGGCCGAGTTTGATTTTTGCATGTTTAAAATCTTCTGAAGAAATTTCCTTTGCATATTCAAAGATTTCACTTGGACTGCCGAATAGAAGGGCGTATTTTTGGCAAGGAATTGGGGTTTCCAGCGGTGTGAGGAGATCTAAAAGTGCTGTTTCTACAGCAAAATAAACAGAAGGGTAAAGACCGAGATTAGAAAGGTAATGCAGAGCACTTTTTGTCCACCAAGTTGTAACAAGTCGTTGTTTGATTTTTTTGAGTTGCTGCAGTGCTTCTTCAAGCGTTTCTTTACTAAACCCTGGGAGGGGAGAAATTTCTGTCGTAGTACTTTTTCCCTCTTGATTGGTGAGATGAAGAAGGATGCCCTTGCGAAAGCAGCGGCTATCAATTAATATTGTTTCAAATATACAGTCTTTAATGATCATAAAATTTGAGTAAAAAAATAAAGGGTGGTGTAAAGGGTTAATAGTTTTCCCGTCTTTCCAAAAAGGGGATTATAAGCAAGTGGGTCTGTATTTTTGCAAACAGCAGTTATGAGAAAAAGCCCCGGAATCAAAACAAGCATAGTGAGCAAGACAAGAGGATGTCTGCCAAATGTGAAGAGGGGCATGAGATAGGCAAGGACAATTGCAAAACAGTATTCCCACTTACCAAAACGGGTTCCAAATCGAACGATAAGAGTCTTTTTATTTGCTTCTCTATCTTCACTCACATCACGCAGGTTATTGATGATGAGAATACTGCATGAGAGTAATCCTGGCGCAATCCCTGCTGCAAAAGCCGGACCAGATAACACATTAGTTTGCAAATAATAAGTCATGCCAGTTGCCACGGGGCCAAAAAAGAGGAACACAAAGAATTCTGCAATTCCAAGATAGGCGAGGGGAAAAGGGCCTGCTGTGTAGCCCACAGCCAAGAGAAGAGAGCAAGGAATGAGGCAGGCAATGAGAAAACCTCCATGTAAGGCAAGGGCAGAGCCAAAAATCGCTGTTGCTGACATCACAAGGATTGTAGTCATTTTCACTTGAGCCACACTCATGAGGCCGCTTGCTGTCACCCGAATAGGGCCTTTGCGACCCGCAGTATCAGCACCTTTTAAGAAATCGAATAAATCATTTGCGAGATTCGTCGAGACCTGAATACCCAGTCCTGTCAATAAAGTGCAAAGAAAAATCCAAAAGTGGAAGGCATTTTCGGAGATTGCAAGTGCACTTCCAATACAGATGGGACTGATAGAGGCAATGAGAGTTTTAGGGCGACATGCAATGAAAAATGGTTTCATGGCCTCTTTGGAAATTTAGAAAAATTGGGTTTTTGTTTTTTCAAAAATGCGCGATGCCCTTCTTTTGCTTCATCTGACATATAATACAAGAGGGTAGTATTACCAGCGAGCTCTTGCAAGCCGACCTGCCCATCGCAATCAGCATTGAAAGCAGCTTTTAGACAGCGCAGAGCCATGGGGGAATGCTCGAGCATTTGTGTGCACCATCCAATAGTAGTTTCTTCGAGTTCTTCATATGGGACAACGCAATTGACAAGACCCATCTCGAGTGCTTCTTCCGCCGTGTATTGTCCACACATATACCAAATTTCTCGTGCTTTTTTTTGTCCGACAATACGGGCAAGATAGCTGGCGCCAAAACCGCCATCAAAGGAACCTACTTTTGGACCTACTTGGCCAAAGATGGCATTGTCTGCACAAATCGTCAGATCGCATATTACATGGAGGACCTGTCCTCCTCCGATAGCATATCCGGCAACCATGGCGATAATGGGCTTTGGGCAGGAACGAATTTGCCTTTGAAAGTCGAGAATATTGAGCCGATCCCTTCCAAGATCATCGGTATAGCCAGCATCTCCGCGGATTCTTTGGTCTCCGCCAGAACAGAATGCTTCTTTTCCCTCGCCGGTCAAAATAATGACACCGATTTTGTCATCCAGGCGAGCATCATTAAGAGCTTCAGACATTTCATCCACAGTCAAGGGGCGAAAAGCATTGCGTATCTCGGGGCGATTGATCGTGATCTTTGCGATCCCTTCTATCTTATGATATTTGATGTCTTGGAACTTTTTGATCTCATGCCAATGGAATGTAGATTCAGCGTTTTCTGTAGTGCTCATCAATTACCTCTGCACACGCTTTGGGATTTTCTAAATGGACAGCGTGTCCTGCATTTTTGATTGGATAAACTTTGTTTACTCGAGTGAGTTTACGGTAAACCCTCTCATATTTCAAGTCTTCTTCGCCATGAATCAAAATCGCGTCTGGAGGTACCTCTGAAGGTTTTTTTCTGGCAATGCTATATTGCATCAGAAATTGGGCTAGATGTGCAGGGTTTTGTTGTTTGCGCCTTTTTAAAAGTGCAGAAAACTGCCCGCTTTTTTTGAACGATTGGAAAAGTTTTTGGTCATACCATTTTTCCAAAAAGTGGTCGAAAGGCTCGCGCGCGAGCATTTCGATCCACTGTTGATCCTGCTCCATCCGTTTTTTTCTTTCCTGTTTGTTGGTAAGACCTGGGTGTGCAGAGAGAAGAATGAGCTCTCCATAATCTTTAGGGAAACGCATCTTTAGTTCCAGGGCGATGCGCCCTCCAGCAGAGTATCCGACGACAAAGGGGGCGGAAGGGACTTGTTCTTTCACGGCGAGGGCAATGTCAAGGGCCATGGGGGACTTCCCATGGCCCGGTAGGTCAATCGCTTTTGTTGGAAATGGTAAATAGGAGAGAAGTGGATCCCAATCTTCTTTTTGCCCTAAGAAACCGTGGAGAAATAGGATCATTTACTTTTCTTTTTAGGATAAATGTGGAACCTTTGATTATAGTTTTTTCCAACCTCGTCAAGTTGGCTGATTGTAAAATTTCTCTAAAGCTTAGATTTGATTTTTTGCTCAGATTTGATTTTTTCTAAATTCTGTATGCTGAAAGAACGAACAATCGTGCATCTCGAATCGTATGGGGGACAGAAGAGGCTAGTCAGATCAATTGCATTATCCTTTTTTAGAACTACAGCTGCTCTTTTATTAAATATTAGAATGATTGACTTCAAGATGTTCCGATTTTGTTCGTTTAACAGAAAATTATTATATTTATTATCATAAAGTGTGTGTCCTGATTCATATAGGTTGCCGACCTGAATTAATTGAATACAACTTTGCATTCTATTAATAAATTCTTTTTCTTTATCACCTAGGTTGGTTAGAGTTTGTTGAATTTCAGTCAGAGTTTTTGGAATATCCTCATTAAATTGGATTGTTGAATTGCTCATTTTTTACTTCCTTTTTTAGGCGCTCATATTTTTACAAAAACATCTTGTAAACTTGCTTTCATTGTTTCATCAAATTTTTGATGGAGTATAAGATTTTCTTCTCGATTTGTAAAAACTTCAATCACGTCTGCGTCCTGCTCAAGCTCTGTGGAATAAGAGAGATCAAACATGCGGGCTGCATGGGCAAAGGTTCGGTCATGGGCTGCAGCAAAATAGGGATCGAGGACATCTTTTCTCTTGCCAATTGCAACAAAGGAGAAAATGCCACCACCACCATTGTTGATGATGATGAGTTTGACAGGATAATTCGTTTTTTTCAGCTGTGCGAGGGAATTCAAATCGTGAAGTGCGGTTTGATCGCCCATGATTGCAATCACGGGCATATGATGCGCAATTCCAGCAACTGTTGCAATGTTGCCGTCTATCCCAGAAAGGCCTCGGTTTGCAAAAATGGGTCCACAGGGGCTTGTGGGAAAGAAAAACATATCGGCATCTCGAATGGGCATGCTATTGCCAAAAAATAGGGCAGTGCCAGGCGTTGCCATTTTTTGTGCCCATTGAATCACACCTGGTTCGCTGAGGGGTGAAAAGGCGCATTGTTCTTTTGCTCTAGTTGAGAGATCCTTCCACATGGCAAACCAGCTTTTTTCTTTTTGTGGAATGAGTCCTGCGAGCTGCTGGCAAAATGTATTTGGAGCGCAGATGATTCGATCTGTGACAGAGTGATGGGGATCGCATCTTTTGGGGTGCTCGGCAACATGGATGAGGCGGGAGGCTTTGATCATCCACTGCAAGAGAATTTTGGAGACGATTGGACCTCCGAGGTGCAAGACGACATCTGTTTTGAGTTCAAGGGATTTGAGAATGTGATGGTAATGAGAAATGGTTCTATCATCACTCAGTTCTCGGTAAGAGGAAATGATATCGGGGAATATGGGCCACCCTAATTTTTCTGAAAGTGCTTTTGCTTCTGGTGCATTGGCATCAGCACCTAGGACTATGACTCCTTTCTCAATTTTTTCGAGTTCTTCTGCCCATTTTTCGGGATTTTCTAGGGTTTGTTTTGGAAAGAAGTAGTTTGTGGGAACGTAGGGGAGAGAAGCAGATTTTTCATCAGAAAAAAAAGGTTCTGAAAAAGGGCAATTGAGTTGCACAGGGCCTGGAATGGGAAAGAGGGATCGCGCAGTGGCCTGTGCAATTGTGGTTGCAAGAAAGTTTTTAGGAAGATCGGGATGTGGGGTAGGAAGATCGAAAAAATAGCGGACGAGATCGCCAAAGATTTTGACTTGATCTCCCGTTTGGTTTGCCATCGTATCACGAAGTTCTGCAGGGCGGTCGCATGTGAGTAGAATTAAGGGAATTTGAGCAGCCCAAGCTTCCATCACAGCAGGCATGAGATTGCCTACAGCAGTTCCCGAAGTGACGATGACAGCAGCAGGCTTTTTGGCTGCTTTGGCATAGCCGAGGGCATGAAAAGCAGTTCCTCGTTCATCGAAATGGACAAAGGTTTTTGCTTTGGGGTTTTCAGCAATGGCAAGAGCTAGAGAAGTAGAGCGAAATCCAGGGGCATGGCAAAAATAATCGACCCCTTGCTCGATGAGCTGGGCGATGAGGGTTTTTCCCCATGCTTCATTGAGAGTTCCCTGGTTCATATTTTTCTCCATAGGGAGACTTTGTGCTCTAATTCTTCCCACTCTTTTTCTGGGGAGGAGCCGGATACGATTCCAGTTCCCGCAAAGAAGTGGATTTTGTCTTTTTCTACGAGAGCAGAGCGGATCCCCACAGCAAATTCAGCCTCTTTTTCACTAGAGTAGCCAAGAGGAGAAGCGTACCATCCTCTTTCAAAGGGCTCATGTTTGAGAAGATGCTCAAGTGCTGATGATTTGGGCAACCCCCCCATTGCTGCCGTGGGGTGCAAAGCGCTTAAAATTGCAGCATCATGTACGCCTTCTAATAATTTCCCCTCAAATGCATTGTGAAGGTGTTGGACATTGGGAGTTTTGATCACATCATCTTCTTCCTGAGACTGCAATTTTTCGCAGAGGGGCTTTAGACCTTCTTCAATCGATTGTTTCACGAAGGCAAACTCGCGCCGCTCTTTGGTGTCTCTCAAAAGCTCTTTTTCAAGAGCGAGATCTTCTTCTTCGGTTTGTCCTCTTTTGCGTGTGCCTGCAACGGCTTCTGTATAGAGTTGATTCCCTTCTCGTTTGAATAATCGTTCAGGCGTGGCTCCGATAAAAACTGCATCTTTGCCAAATTGAAAGGCAAAACGGATGGTTCTTTTTGTGGGCAAGCGAGAGAGGATCTCAAAGGGATCTGTAGCGGTCTCAAAAAAATGGGTCGAGCGGCGGGCCATGACGACTTTTTCGAAGACAGAGGTTTGGATTTCTCCAAGAGATTGTTCAATCAGTCGCATCCAGTTTTTCTCCGTGGGGAAATGGTCTGGGGCTTTGAGGCTCATTTGTCCTTTTGCAAAATATCCTGCGTGAATGGGGCTTTCCGAAAGAGGGCCATTGATGCTGTTTGTGATGACTTCGATTTTTCCTTCCCTACGGATGATTTCTGTTTGAGGAAGAAAAAAGCAGACGCGAGGGAAAGAATTCCACACATCGTCTTTTGGGATATGGCTGGGAAAAAAGGCGTGTCCTCCCCAAAATCTAGCGGGAGAATCGTTGCCTTTTTCGAAACAAGGGGGAGTACGTAGAATGAGAACACTTCCCACTGCAGCAATTTCTGTTCCATCGCGATCTTGCCAATAGACTTTTATGGAAGTCTCTTGCTCTTTGAGCCAGCAAAAAAGATCTAGTGGTCCAGAGATTTCTCGTTTCGAAAAACGGTGAAAGTGTCTGGAGTTGTTTACACAAAGGGTACGTGATTGCTCGGTCATGGTTTTTCTCCTACATAGAGTGTGGCAACGCCGAATGTAAGGGGAAGAGCCCTCAAATCAACAAACCCTTCTTTTTCCATGAGGGCGAGGAAGTCTTTTCCGTAGGGAAAAGACTCAATGGTTTGGTTGAGGTAAGAATAGGCGCTTTTTTCTTTGGAGACCCATCCTCCAACAGCGGGGAGGATTTTTCTCAAGTAAAAGAGGTGCAAGGAACGAATGAGTCGATTCTGGGGCAAAGAAAATTCGAGGATGAGAGCTTTTCCCCCAGGGGCAAGGACTCGAAAAATCTCTTGCAAGCAGTTGCCTTGAACATTGCGGATCCCAAATGAAATAGTCACGCAGTCGAAAGAAGAGTCTGAAGAAGGGATTTCAAGGGCACTTGCGAGTTTTAACTCCACTTTTTCCGCATAGGGAGTTGCAGCCACTTTCTTTTCTCCTATTGCTAGCATTTCTTGTGCTAAATCGATCCCGAGTGCCTCTGCAATTTTTTCGGTCTCCATAAGAGAGAGCAATTGGTCACAAGTACCAGTTGCCAAATCTAGAAGACGCAAGTTTTTTTTTTCAGGGAGGTGCTCGCTCAGAGTTTTTCGCCATTTCTGATCAATCCCAAATGAGAGAATTCTGTTGACCTGGTCATAGCGCTTGGAGATTGCATTAAACATCATCGAAACTTGTTTTTGCGCACTTGGATCAGTCATGGAAAACATCATAAAGAGAAATGGGATTTTTTATGAGAGGATTTCTTAAAACTCATTCACCAGCTCTTCGGCCGAAAGCCATCTCAAGAGGTTCTTGCCCGTTTCCGATCGCTTTCCTTCAAATGGCGCTTCCGCAGACGAATGAAGTTAGGGGTTACCTCGATGAGCTCATCATTTTCAATGAAATCGATTGCTTGCTCTAGATTGAAGACTCTAGGTGGTGTGAGAATCACATTTTCATCGGTTCCTGATGCTCGGACATTTGTGAGCTGTTTTTCTTTTGTTACATTGATCACAAGATCATTGTCCCGATTATTTTCTCCGACAATCATTCCCTCATAGACTGCATCGTTTGGTTTGATGAAAAGGACACCTCTGCTTTGGAGGTTGAAGGCGGCATAGGGGGTGGTTCTCCCAGCACAAAATGAGACTAAAGCTCCTTGCTGGCGGCCGGGAATTGCCCCTTTCCAGAGACCAAAATGATCAAAAATCGACGTGAGGATGCCAAGTCCTCTCGTGACTGTGAGGAATTGATTGCGATAGCCCATCAGCCCCCGTGTTGGAATCAAAAACTCAAGTGTGGTGATTTTGTGCTCATTGGTACTAAGAGCGCGCATTTCTCCTTTGCGGCGAGAGAGTTCCTCGATGATTTTACCCGAATATTCTTCGGGAATTTCGATGTGGGCGACCTCATAGGGCTCGAGCTTTTTTTCTCCCTCTTCCTTAGTGATTACTTGTGGTTTAGAAATTGTGAATTCGTATCCTTCGCGTCGCATTGCTTCAATGAGAACAGCTAAATGCAGCTCTCCACGTCCAGAAACACGCATAGCATCTTCGCGCTTAGTGATGTCTTCAATCTTGAGAGATATATTGGCCCTTTTCTCTTGCAGGAGCCGGTCGCGGATTTTATTCATCGTAATGTGTTTGCCATCTTTTCCGGCGAAGGGACTATTGTTGACCATGATTTCGATAGAAAGCGTGGGCTCAGCAAGGGTGATGGGAGGAAGTTGCATGATATGAGAAGAATCACATAGAGTCTCGCCAATCATTACTTCGGGAATTCCTGCAATGCTGACGATATCGCCGACACCGGCTTCTTCCATCTCGATTTTTTTAAGCCCGTGATATCCTTCGATACGGGTTACTTTATGTTTAGAGGGATGTCCATCTACATTGATTCGTGTGATGATATCGCCCTTTTTGATTTTGCCCTCTAAGATCCTGCCACAGGCTTGGCGACCCATAAAATCATCATAGGAAAGCGTTGTCGCCTGCATTAAGAAGGGAAGATCGAGATTGCCAGGGGGAGGAGGAACTGCTTCAACTATCAGTTGGAAGAGGGGACGCATATTTTCGCGTGGATCATCAATCTCGCGCATGGCAAAACCCGAAAGCCCAGAGGCGTAGCAAACGGTGAAATCCAGCTGCTCATCATTGGCGCCGAGTTCGACAAAGAGGTCAAATGTGAGATTGAGTGCCCGATCAAAATCTGCGCCAGGGCGATCGATCTTGTTGAGAACAACGATGGGCTTTAGGCCCAATTTGAGCGCCTGGGAGAGGACAAAACGTGTCTGAGGCATTGGCCCTTCATTGGCATCGACGAGGAGTAGAACGCAATTGACCATGCCTAATACTCGTTCCACTTCACCGGAAAAATCCGAGTGTCCAGGGGTGTCAATCAAATTGATTTTATAATCTTCGAAAAAAACACTTGTATGCTTAGCAAAAATTGTGATTCCCCTCTCTTTTTCCTGATCATAACTGTCCATGATCCTTTCTGGAACGAGCTCATTGTCACGAAAAATATTGGATTGTTTGAGCAGGCTGTCAAGGAGAGTGGTTTTCCCATGATCAATATGGGCAATGATGGCAATATTGCGGATTTTTTCAGGGGGGTACATAGGGTCAGTATAGGAGAATAGGTTATTGAAAAAAAGCCTTCTTTTTTTTATACTATACCCAAGTAAACTCAAAAATTGAGAATTTTGCCAGTTTGCGCGCTAGGTTTTTACCCCTTGAAGTAGGCCCTATTCCAATGAATTAAGGTCGATGGAAAGCAAGGGCTGTAAAAAAATAATTTTTGAGTTTACTTTGGGTATGTTTGCCATGGTTGAAAAAAAAGAAGTTGAGATCCTACAGGATTCTAAGACCGCAACACTTGATGATATTCTCATAGAGAAGCTTGAAAAGGCACTCCATAAACCGACTCAAGCTGTTGTGGTTCATGATGTAGCCAAAATTGCTGCAGAGCATTCTGCTGTCGATTTGGCTTTTGCCGCTTCCCGCCTTCCTCCGAATGCGCGTGCCATTCTCTTTCAAAATTTTACAACGATTGAAGAGCAAATCAAATTTATGGTTAACACCAATAGCAGCACCAGGATTGCTGTCTTCCGAGAGATTTCCGATGAGGAGATTGTTCCGGTCATCAATCAAATGCCTCCTGATGAGGCTGTTGAAGTGCTCGAGGACCTCTCTGAGCGACGTTATCGCAAATTGATTGGAAGTTTAGAGCCCTCCAAAGCCTTGCGCATCAGCGAAATTGAAAAAAACGCCCGCAATACGGCAGGGCGATTGATGACAAATGAATTTTTTGCTTTTTCTATGGAGACGACTATTAGTCAGGTAGCCGTCACGATGCGAAATAACCCCGGAATCGATCTCACAAGGCGTATTTTCATTTTGAATCAAGAGGGAGAATTGCAAGGATATGTACCTGCACGAAATCTCATTGTAAATGATCCTGATCTTCCCCTTAAGCAAGTAATGCTTCCCATTTTGCACAAAGTCATAGCTAATGTCTCTCGAGAAGAAGTAGTGGAGATTGTTGAGCGCTATAAGATCAGTGCTTTGCCTGTCGTGGATGAAAAGAGTTGTTTGATTGGCGTGATCACCTATGAAGATGTTGTAGATGCCCTTGAAGATATCCTTGATGAAACGATTGGAAGTGTGGCTGGTACTAGTGAGAAAGTGGGAGAAAATGAGACCTCTTTCAAACGCTTTTTATCGCGCAGTCCCTGGCTTATTGTGACCCTTTGTGCAGGACTCATCAATGTTGGAGTAATATCCTCTTTTGAAAAATTTGAAAATAGCATGCTCACTTTTGTTCTGTTTTTTGTTCCCCTTATCACTGGAATGTCGGGAAATATCGGCATTCAGTGTTCGACCGTTCTTGTTCGGAGTATGGCACTTGGATTTATTACACCGGGAAATCGACGAAAAGCAATCTATAAAGAATTGCGCTTAGGGCTCATGGCAGGGATTTTCTTTGGGGTTCTCTGTGGGGTTTTAGTCTATACAATGGATTTTGTAGGTCTAACTGGGACGGTGACAAATCCTCTATTTATTGGACTCATTGTAAGCACGGGGCTTTTTGGGGCCTGTCTTTCTGGAACGCTTCTCGGTGTTTTGTCTCCTTTTTTCTTTGTGAGATTAGGAATCGATCCCGCTGTAGCCTCAGGGCCCATTGTAACGGCCTTCAATGATTTTTTCTCTATGGTCATCTATTTTCTCATCGCAATCGGAATCAGTGCGGTGATTTTATGACTGGCTTAACTTTTGATCCTAGTGCCTGCCAAAAACTCGCCTTTAAGCCCTCTCTGCGATGTCTGGCTTGGGCGAATGAGCCTACAGAGCAAGCACTTCGGTCTCATTGGATTTGCAGCCGTTCTAATTCTCTTCTCAACGTGATGGATATGCCAACTAAAGTCTCGAAATTGGGGAAATCGATCGTCTCACTCAGCCACTATGGGACCTTGGGAGAATATATTGAAAGAATCATCAATGTATTTAAAAAATTTACTTCAATTATTGGCATATTTGTCAGTGGTATACAAATCGCCCATGAAGAGGGAATGATCCTCCTCACGAGCTATCAATTTTCTATTTTAGATACTATAGGATTTGTCGGGAGTTCGGCTCTATTTCTAAAGAGTATGACGGGTATAAAGAAAAATTTTGGCCAATTAATGTCTTCACAAAGATGGGGATATGCATTCAATCTTGCCCTTCTCAAGCTGATTGGTCGGATCTGTGGCCTTGTGACAGGCATTTTTGGTATGATCACCTTTGCTTTTGGGGGAGGGATCCACGCAAAGTGGGTCATGCTTGGTATTTCGACAATCTCCCTCTCTATGTCTATTTCAAAATATTATTTTATCTCTCTTTATCCTAAAAATAATTTAAAACAAGGAAATATTAATAATATTATGTTATAATATTATTATGTTTTCTATATTTAATAGTTCTCAGCCCCCTGTTGTAGAAGAGCCGCAGCAGACTTCTTTGAGTGTTGCAAACGAGTATATTTGCACGCCTAAGGGATTTCACAATATGGCTTTGCGGCCTGCTTTGAAAATGCTTAAGTGGATCGATTGGTGTTCAATCGGGCTCTCGCAAACGGGAAAAGAATGTAAAGAGCTTTTAGGTAATTTTAATCATGTCTTTTTTTGGATAGATTTTCCTGGGGATTTGAAAAAGCTTGGCAAATCCATTGTGCAATTTAAAGAGAGTTTGTTCAAGGGCTCATTTTGGGATATTTCTGTAGAAACTAAAAATGTTTTTGTCCGATCTGCCTTAGCTACAGATCTTATTGCAGAAGGCATTGAGATCTGTCAAAAAGAAAATATCATTCAACTTTCTGCAACGCAAGCTGTTTATCTCAGTACGTTTGGTTTTTTGGGAAGTACGGCCTTATTTACGACAGCTCTTTCTGGCCTAAAGACACAATCAAATAAATTGATTCATGCCGAAATAGGAAGTCCAGAATTTAAACTTGCCTTGATACGGGTAATTGGCAAGACATGTCTTGCTGCCATTGGTATCTTTGGAATGGTGACATTTTTGATTGGACAGGTCATTGCAAATGTCATTCTTTTGATGGTTTCTACACTACTTTTGCTCTGTTCTTTAGCCGTACATTTTTACGACAAACTCTATGTGGATAAGAAGGAATCCGACAAAGAAATATAGGTGAGATTTCTTGTGTGGGGGTCTCCATAGCAAGCAGCACGGCTGACTTTGTAGCCATGTCCGGCGCTAACGCGTCTTGAGCTGATTTCGAGGCTGTAAAAAAATATCGGATGATCGCTTTTGGGCGCTTTCGTCGCCGAAACCCATCGTTTCCAAGTCGTCTACTCTATTGAGTATGCCAACTTGGAAACGATGGGTTTCGACACCAAAATCACCTCAAAATCGATTTGA